>NZ_JBHDVN010000054.1:0-18624 GCF_046635365.1 Acinetobacter sp. NIOH-H-8 | reverse complement strand
AATCAATTTCTAATGCCTGCTCACCGATTTTTGCATGTAGTTTTTTTAGATCGATGGGTGGTTCTGTTGGAGCTTTTGATTGATCGAAAGCTTGCGAGGAAGCTGAAATCAGTTGATTTTTCCAGTCGATAATTTGGTTTTGATGGACATCAAATTCAGCACTCAATTCAGCAAGTGTTTTTTCTGCTTTAATCGCAGCAAGTGCTACCTTAGCTTTAAAATCATTTGAATGATTTCTTCTTGGTCTACGTGCCATAAAATACTCCATATATTGATGTTTATAACATCATTTGGGGAGCAAAATATCACTTATAAGTGTTGTTCAAATTTCCTGATCCACCTCTAAGTGACTCTTTAACCAATCATGATATGTGGATTAAATATGGTCAACATGGTAAGGGTATAGCTTTAGAATTTGATAAACAGCACCAATTTTTTAAAAAATATCCTACTAGAAAAGTCATTTATTCCAATGAAAAACGAGCTTCAATTACTTATTATGAAGGTTGTATTCGTATAAATGGCATTAGATTAAAAGATAAATATGAATCAGCTTTAGATGTACAGGATCACCTTCTTAATGAAATTAATCTAAGTGATCTTATAACAAGGTTATTTTTTACTAAAAACTTAAAATGGTCGACTGAAAATGAACATCGTATTATTTTCGACTTACAACAATACGATCAAAGAAAGGAAAACATTTTTCTAAAAAAAATTCCTTTCGAAGCATTTAAAACATTAACATTCGGCTGGGATACACCTGAATCAATAATAAAAGAAATCTTCCAAAAGATTAAAAATAATCCTGCATTAAATCATCTGAGAATTCAAAAAGTACGTTATGGACAATTAGAAAATTATGACAATTTAGAAGTAGTAGATATATAAAAAGGACGCTTTCGCGTCCTTTTTATTTGAAAGGTTTAGTAAAAACTAAACTGCCTCGAACATAGTTCTTGGCATAATTTAGGCAAGAAGCGTTGCTTCTTGAAACCCCTAAATTACTCCCATTCAATTGTTGCTGGTGGCTTAGATGAAACGTCATATACCACACGAGAAACTTCAGCAATTTCGTTCATGATACGTGTAGAAATACGGTCTACCAGGTCATATGGAAGATGTGCAAAACGCGCTGTCATAAAGTCGATGGTTTCAACTGCACGAAGTGCAATTACCCATGCATAACGACGGCCATCACCGACCACACCCACAGATTTCACTGGTTGGAATACGGCAAAAGCTTGAGCAGTTTTGTCGTACCAGCCGCTTGCGCGAAGTTCTTGCATGAAGATGTCATCAGCAAGGCGAAGAATATCAGCATATTCTTTTTTCACTTCACCCAGAATACGAACACCAAGGCCTGGACCTGGGAACGGATGACGGTAGATCATGCTATGTGGCAAGCCTAGAGTGGTACCCAATTTACGTACTTCATCTTTAAACAGGTCACGCAATGGTTCAACCAGGTCAAATGCCAAATCTTCTGGCAAGCCACCTACGTTGTGATGCGACTTGATGACATGTGCCTTACCTTGTTTGCTGGCAGCAGATTCAATCACGTCTGGATAAATCGTACCTTGTGCAAGGAAGGTTACGCCATCGAGCTTACGCGCTTCTTCAGCAAAGACTTCAATAAATTCACGACCGATGATTTTACGTTTTTTCTCTGGATCAACTTCGCCAGCCAATGCAGAAAGGAAACGATCTTCAGCATCAGCACGGATCACGCGGATCCCCATGTTGTCTGCAAACATCTGCATCACTTGATCGCCTTCGTTCAAACGAAGCAGACCGTTGTCTACAAATACACAAGTCAACTGATCGCCAATTGCTTTGTGCAAAAGCGCAGCTACAACTGATGAATCCACACCACCTGACAGACCTAACAATACTTTTTCATCGCCAATCTGTTCACGAAGCTGTTCTACACGCAGGTCAATAATATGTTCTGGTGTCCACAGACCACGACAACCACAAATCTGGTGTACAAAGTTAGACAGTAATTCTGCACCTTTCGAAGTATGTGTCACTTCAGGGTGGAACTGGATCCCATAGAAACGGCGGGTTTCATCAGACACCATGGCAATCGGGCAGCTTGGTGTGCTTGCAGTCACCTGGAAGCCTTCTGGAATACGTGCAACCTTGTCACCATGACTCATCCAGACATGCAGCTGGTTCTCACGGTCTTGCAACTGACCAATCAGCTGGTCACGTACCACGATATCCACTTCTGCATAACCGAACTCATGTACAGTACCTGGCTCAACTTTACCGCCAAGCTGTTCACACATGGTTTGCAAGCCATAACAGATACCCAGTACAGGTACACCTAACTCAAATACCACTTGCGGCGCACGCGGGCTGCCTTCCAGGTGAACACTTTCAGGTCCACCAGACAAGATGATACCGTTTGGATTAAATGCGCGAATGTCTTCTTCAGACATGTCATAGGCATACATTTCAGAATATACACCAGCTTCACGGACACGACGTGCGATGAGCTGACTATATTGAGAACCGAAATCCAGAATCAGGATACGATCTTCAGTAATTTGAGTATTGGTAGTCATGACAAACAACTATGAAAGGCAAACGAAAGATAAGCGCCGTATTCTAGCATTTTTATTAGGCTTAAGCACACTATTCCCATCAGCATAATAATTAAGCGGTTTATTTCTTTAAATAGAATTAAGCTTTCGATTCAGCAAGAGAGCTTTCCCTTCTCTCCACGGAATTCAGCGTATTTACGCTATTTGGATTTGAATATTTTAGGATCGGCCAGTTAAGTGGCTATTGAAAGTTTATTTCATCTATCTCTATCACTGTCTTCATTTGATAGCGTTTAGGATTGAAAATGGGAGCCACCTTTTGATTTTTATTTTAATGACGTTTTCATGCTAAGCCTGTTTTCGCAGGAATTCACCGCTAGTTTATAAGATAAATTTTTAATTCACCCATCAGTGATAAGCGGGCAATTATTTTCCTTTTCGGTACTGACTTTCATGCCCCAGACTGTTAGGATTTGATCACCTTTTCGCTTGTTTTTTCCCTATGGAACTGCTTGATTTTATCCTCCACGTTGATGATCACCTGCTCGAATTCATTACCAATTACGGCATCTGGATTTATGGCATTCTTTTCCTGATTATTTTTGTTGAAACGGGACTGGTGGTGATGCCGTTCCTGCCGGGAGACAGTCTGCTATTTGCATCAGGTGCGCTTGCGGCTTCAACGGGTGCTATGGATCCATGGGTACTGATTCCGCTACTGTTCACTGCGGCAGTGCTGGGCGACACCCTGAATTATCATATTGGTAAATATATTGGGCCACGTGTATTTGAGATTGAATCACGTTTTATTAATAAAAAGCATTTGCTTGCTACCCAGCAGTTCTTTGTGAAACACGGCGGCAAAACCATTATTTTTGCCCGTTTCATTCCTTTTGCACGTACCTTTGCACCTTTTGTTGCCGGTGCGGGAAGTATGAATTATAAATATTTCTTGACTTATAATATAATCGGTGCCTTTCTCTGGATTAGTTCATTTGTGATCCTGGGTTATCTTTTCGGCAATATGCCAATCGTCAAAGATAATTTCACTCATCTGATTTTCGGCATCATTATTTTAAGTGTTATGCCAGGTGTGATTGGCTTTATTCAGCAGAAACTCAAGAAAAATAAAATCGCCTGAAAGCCTAGAGCAGTTGAGTGAACATTCACTCCAGCCAATTGATCAACAAGGGCACCAGACAAAGCAGTAAAAACAGAGCCGACCCTTTATAAATCAGGTCGGCTTTTCTTTTTGCTGACTCCCCAGCCAGAATCGCTTGTCCAAAGATCATCCAGAACAACGCAACAAGCAAGGCAATCCCAGTAAAAATGGCAAAGACCAGAACAAAGTTACTCGGACTTTCCCAAGTAGAGAGCGGCAATATTCCGGTCGCCAGAAGCGCTGCTTTGGGATTTTTTAGGGTTCCCTTAAACATCTGCCAGGGACGGATCTGAGGATGACTCTGATTATATTGTTCCAGTTGCCGAGCCTTAAATAAATGGAAGGTCATCCAGCCCACGCCGATTGCACTCAGCACATGCACCAGTTCCTGAAAACTGGGCCAGATTGGTGAAAACAGATGAACCAGCAAAGCCCACCCGTTTATCGCATATAAATACCCTACCAGAATGACGGGAATATACAGACTGGTTTTGGCTGTTCCCTGCTGATAGGCAGAACTGGCCACCAATGCATTGGCAGGTCCAGGGATCATCAGCACTGCTATTGTTGCAAAAACAAAGAGCCAGTTTTCAATCATGGTAGTTAAACATATCAGACAAGGTGATTACCTTAACCAATCTCGTGTTCTGATCACAAGACGAGATCTTTCAAAATTTTATGCGCATCGGTCATTTTTTCTGGCAAATACTGTGAACTCTGTCACTTGACCAATCACTTTTAAGATAGAAAAAATGCCGACCTAAAGTCAGCATTTTTTTGATGTTTAGAGGGCTATTTATTGGTGTTTTGACGGACAACAATTGGGCAAGCTTTAAATTTTGCAGCTTGTACAATAGCTTCCTGTTCACCCAGTAGACGTGCCGTTTCAGTGCGTTTGGTATTGGAAGACTGCCCCATATTCACTGATACACTCGGACCAATGCCCCAGCCGCCGCGGCTGCCCCAGCCACCACCGACGCCTACCCCTACGCCGACACCTGTACGTTTAGGCGGCTCAACACCATTATCAAGATACTGCTGAATACGGTTGTATTCACCCTGAAGCTGCTGACAGTTGAGGGTCTGATAATGGGTCGGTGAAACATAGGTCGGTTTGACCGTCGTTGCACAGGCACTCAGCAAGCTAAGTATGCTGATTGCCAGGCTTATTTTCACAAGTTTCATAGTTAACTCGATCTTAATGCTGCTCTATCTCATTGAACAATGATTGATAGGCCTGAGTCAATTTATGATCAGTTGCCAAGTGAATTAATGGCTGATTTTTTTGATGTGACTCTTTCATCAGCACCGACGGCGGCAACATGCTGTTCAGCACCGGCAGTCCTTCATCTTTCAGTTGCTGTACCACTTCGCGTGGCAGTTTTGCCTGAGCCTGAAACTGGTTGACCACGATGCCTTCAATTTCCAGACGTTCATTGTGATCATCCTGAGTTTCGATGACATTCTCAATCAAGGTTTGTAAGGCCCGTTTAGAAAACACATCACAGTCAAACGGAATCAGAACACGGTCTGCAGCAATTAGGGCTGAGAGCGTAAAGAAATTGAATGCCGGCGGAGTATCTATAAACACCCGGTCATAATGCTCAGCAAGTGGTTGCAAGGCATCGCGCAGCTTATAAATCTTATGCTTGGATTCCAGTGCATGGGCTAATGTGCCCAAACTCGGACTTGCCGGAATGACATCCAGATTTTTAAAAGGTGATTGATGCAGATAACTTTCCAGCCCTTTAGCCCGGGTCTTGAGAATGGAGCCAATCGCATTACCAATTAAGCTTTTGCTCTGCTGGTTCCCCAATACATCTTCAAAATAGTTTTCAATATTTGGCTCCAGCGCCGGCTTGTCACTCGAATAAGTTGCATCATCCCCTAGTAAATACTGGCTGGAGTTTGCCTGCGGATCAAGATCGATTAACAGGGTTTTAAGCCCTTGATGCGCACTGATTGCAGCCAGATTGACTGCAATACTCGATTTCCCTACCCCACCTTTTTGGTTAAATACCACACGAGTATGCATAAACACCCCTCTTTATTTTTCTAATGATCAGTATGTTTTAGTTCATTAACTGATGAATAATTTAGCCAAAATTCGGCTTAATCATGACCAATACCATAATCACAATAAGTGAAACCACAGCAATAAATAAGCCAGCACGGCGTTGTACCAGCAGGATTGAATCATCTTTTTTATAGGCTTTGCCCAAGGATGAAATCAGCACCAGGAATAAAATGATTTTGGCATAAAACCAAGGCTGTACATCAAAATTCTTTAAAAACAGGGCAATAATCCCAGTTAAGGCAATCACGCTAATAACCAGGTGCTGCAAAGCGACCAGAAATACACGCGCTTTCGGATTCGGCTGATTGCCCTGTGTTCCCACAAACAAGGTAAGAGCACGTGCAAGAATGGCCACAATGGCCAGTCCTGCCGCAGACATATGAATAATCTTGACTAAAAGCTGGGTATCCATAAAGTCCTCTTAGTTTTTTGGTGCATGTGCACATTCCGGACTAGACGTATCCTGTCCTGTCCACTCTTCAGGCAAGAAAGCATGAATTGCCAAGGCATGAATTTTATCTTTAGACAGCAAATCACCTGCCGCAGCATAGACCTTTTGATGGCGTTGTACCGCACGCAGGCCGGCAAAGGCTTCACTGACAATCACCGCCTTAAAATGCGATTCCTTACCCGGAAAATATCCACCATGACCCGAAGATTCATTCACGACTTCCAGGTAAGTAGGTGACAATTGTGCCAAACGGTCTTTCAGTTGTTGTTCTAAGCTCATGGCCTGACTCCGATTCAAGATATGGGTCCAGTATACCCTGTTCTATCCGCTATTTCGGTGCAAGAAATGTCTGCAATTATTTGATTGTGCCGAGATTTCATTAAATTTTGCATAAATTTTGTCTAATTGTCTGGAAGCACAGAGAATATTGCTTTTATTTTATGCAATCGACACAAGATTTTTCATAAAGTTATTGACCCTGTTTTTGCATGCTGTATTATACACGGCATGCGGGAATAGCTCAGTTGGTAGAGCACAACCTTGCCAAGGTTGGGGTCGCGAGTTCGAGTCTCGTTTCCCGCTCCAAATTCTTTTTTGTTCATTTTTTAAAGTAAAAAATCGATCGACCCTGCGGGAATAGCTCAGTTGGTAGAGCACAACCTTGCCAAGGTTGGGGTCGCGAGTTCGAGTCTCGTTTCCCGCTCCAGATTCTAAAAGCCTCAGTTGAATGACTGGGGCTTTTTTATTGTTGTTTTATTCAATATTTTACTTCATAAGAAATTTTTATACTTAAAAAAGTAAGTTTACAAAAGTGCTCTTTCAAAACTGTGAACAAAAAACCGTGTAGATGATGCTCCAGAGTATCAATCATACAAGATAAAAAAAACTCCAAAACAAAAGATAGTATTAGCTACTACTAAGTGGCTTATGTTAAACAAGATCAGCTTGCCTAGATCCTAAATATTGATGCCGCGGAGCCTGTTAATAATTTCTGTCATTGCTTCTTAATAAAAAAGCAACTAATATGCCTCTTATACCACCAAAAAGCAATAAATGTATCTACAATGAATAAGTCTTTACTTCAGCAAATCAAAAAAAGACGAACCCAATTGGGCTTAAAGCAAGTTGATATGCAATCCCGTACAGGCATTTCAAGACAGCAATACCAAAAGCTGGAAAGTCAGGGTAACCCTCGATTAGAGACCTTAGAAATTATAGCGGCAGGATTAAATGCTCAACTGATGCTCATCCCTGATGATAAGGTTCATTTGATCAGACAATTATTGAATGATGAAATTAAAGTCACTATTGAAGATCAGGATGACTTAATGACTAACCCATGGAAGGGTCTTCTCGGAGGAGAGGAACCATGAATACTGTTGCCGTCCTGAAATTAACATTACATCACGGTATCGTTGGATACTTGGCAGGATTTCAGAGCGGAAAAAATATTCTGGTTTTTACAGATTCTTTCCGCTCTGATCAGCAACGCCCGACCTTGAGCCTGCTGACTTCCCCCTTGTATCCTCAAGTGGATAAGATTTTAGAAAAGACCTATGTTACACATCAGCGTTTACATCCCTTGCTATCAAACTTGCTACCAGAAGGTGCATTACGCGAACTGATTGCACAAAGCCTCAAAGTACATATAGACAATGAATTTCAGTTATTGGCAGCTTTAGGTCATGATTTACCTGGAGCACTCATTGCGACTCCATTAGATCCAGAAGAAATTCCAGATGAAATAAAATTCAAACTGCAGATCTCTAATCCAGATCAGATCTTAAAGCAAGAGATTCGAACAGATAGCCGGCGTCCAAATGAAGTTTTCCATGAAAGCCAAAGATGGGCGTTTTACACTAGTCCAGACAACGGAATCGTCTCTACTCGGGGACTGGATTGTCAAAACTCCTTCTTCCAGACATGCTTTTGTTCCGCTAAATGAATATTCTATGATGAGCCTTGCCAAAATGGTCGGAATAGATGTCCCTGAGATTCGCTTGGTGGATATGGCACTCTTACAAAACCTTCCACCATTAAGTTTACCCCAAGAGCAATATGCTTTTGCAATCGAAAGATTTGATAGACAGAGTACTGTTGATACTACAGAGCTTATTCACATCGAAGACTTTGCTCAGATCTTCGGTACATATCCACAGCAGAAATACAGCACCACAAATTATGAGCAGATAGGAAAGATCATTTATCAATTTTCAGATAACAAAATTCTTGATATTCAGCAATTTGCCAGCCGCTTACTTGTCAACATTTTGCTCGCCAATGGAGATGCACACTTAAAAAACTGGAGTATGATTTATCAGGACAAAAGAACACCAAGATTATCTCCCGCATACGATATATTGATGACTAGTGTATATATTGAAAATGAGCTTCATTTCGCATTGAATCTTGCCAAAAATAAAGATTGGTATTTAGCTGAGATGAAACACTTTGAACAATGGGCTGAAAAAGTCGGTGTTCCATGGCGTGTTATTGAAAAACAACTTCACGCGATCATGGACAAAGCACGGTCAGTATGGCAAGTGCTATTACTAGACTTACCTATGTTTTCTGTTCATAAAGAAAAATTAAGAAAACATTGGAAAAAATTGCATCCAGACTTTCAGATACTTACAGATGATTAGAGGAAACCTGTAACCAAGCTAAAATTTCTCAAACAATTTCATCACATCATTTTCCGTCAGTTTCGCTTCTCCCTCATGATCTGTGCTTAGAATAGACTGTGCCAGTTCTGCTTTATTCTGCTGCAAGGCAATAATTTTTTCTTCTATGCTTTTATTGGTAATCAGCTTATACACAAATACCGGCTTGTCCTGTCCAATCCGCCATGCACGATCTGAAGCTTGATCTTCAGCAGCAGGGTTCCACCATGGATCATAGTGAATGACCGTATCTGAGGCAGTTAGATTCAGACCAACCCCTCCTGCTTTCAGACTGATCAAAAATACCGGCACTTGTCCAGACTGAAATGCTGTAATGACTTCATCTCGCTTTTTGGTCTTTCCAGTCAGCTTCACATAGCCAATTTCTGCGTGATGGAGCTGTTGTTCAATCAGTTCCAACATTGAGGTAAACTGAGAGAAAATAAGAATTTTTCGTCCCTCTTCCACCATTGGAACAACCATATCCATCAACTGTTCAAGTTTGGCAGAATACGCCTGCCCGGTTTTAACTGAATCCAGTTTCAGCAAGCTAGGATGACAACAGACCTGACGCAGCTTCAGCAAGGCATCTAAAATTTGGATTTGACTACGCTTAAAGCCTTTTTCTGCCACAATTTTCTGAATATTTGCCTGCATCGTGGCGCGAACAGCCTCGTATAGCTTGGATTGCTGCTCATTCATGTCAATATTGACTTCAATCGTAGTTTTTTCAGGCAATTCCTTGGCAACGTCAGTTTTCAAGCGACGTAAAATAAAGGGTTTAATGCGGTTTACCAACTTTTGCCTTAACTGCTGATCACCGCGTTTTTCAATAGGATAGCGGTACTTTTTATTAAAGATTTCTTGTGAATATAAAAATCCTGGCATTAGAAAATAAAATAGTGCCCACAGCTCACCCAAATGATTTTCCATAGGTGTACCAGTTAGACATAGACGATGTCGCGCTGTTAATTGCCGTACTACCTGTGCAGCTTTGGCACGCGGATTTTTAATATTCTGCGCTTCATCCAGAATGAGTTGATGATATTCATATTGCTTCAGTTGCTCTTCATCTCTCGCCAAGAGCGGGTAGGTGGTTAACACAATGTCATAGTGTGAAATCTGCTCAAAATACTGATGGCGGTCGGGGCCTTGTAGCAGCAGTACCTTGAGCTCAGGGGTAAATTTTTCCGCTTCTTTGAACCAGTTATGCATCAGCGATGTGGGTGCAACAATTAAGGCGGGTCTGTCCTGCAAATGACCAGCCTGCTTTTCCATGAGTAAGTGGGCTAAAGTTTGTGCTGTTTTACCCAAACCCATATCATCCGCCAGAATCCCGCCATGCTGGGTTTCCCTTAAAAACTGTAACCAGCCTAGGCCCTGCTGCTGGTATGGACGTAATTCCCCCTGAAAACCTTGTGGTGTCGGCAGTTGTTGCTGATAGCCTTGTTTGAATTTCTGCGCAAATTGCTGCAGGCGATTACTGACCTGCCACACCATCCCCAGATGATGCTGTAATTCTAATAGTTGACTCGCATCATAGCGATCTATGCTACGCTCTTCTTGCTGTAAAATGCTCTGCAGATGCAACAATACCGGCTTAATGTCCTTTGCGGATAAAGCCAAATCTGGTTGATCCGCTGCAGTTTTCAGGGTGAAAATTTGACTGTCATTCAGATGACCAAAAATCCGTGGATCAAGTAAATCAGGCTGTTCTTTCACCAAAGCCACAAGTGCATCGAGTAAATCATAGCTATTGCCTACACTGTCCTGAACGGTCGCCCCGATATTGAACCAGTCTTGTTGGCTTTCAGATTCAGTGATGGAAATATTTAAATTTTCAACATATTGCAGCTTAAATGGGCTGTGTTCCAGATGCTCTATCTGCCATCCAATCAATTCAATTTGATTGATGGGCATCAGCTGTTTGATCCAGTCTCCATAGAACGCAAAAACCATAGAATCAAGACGTTGTGTATCCAGTTTTAATTGCTGGTAATAATTAAGATCTTTTACCCACTTCAGTGATTCGACCAACAGCTGTAAACGCTGGATTGACTGTTGTTCCTGAACTAAATCCCGAAGCTGTCGCACTATTTTCCCATGCTGCTCACCAATAAAACTGTCACCTGATGTACCTGCTTTTATTCGCCCACCAGCATAGGAAAATTCAATTTCAGCACAAACAGACTCTTCCCATTTCCAATCAAATTTATCTAAAACACCGAAGCGTAAAATTGGCTGGGGACTTCCCTCAAGGACATCAATATGCTGAATAGATTCGGGCCGAGGCAGATTTTTCACGTCTGAATATTGATGAGTCAGTTTCTCAAACTCTGGCAAGAGCATAGATGGAAGATCAGGCATCTGTAAAAAATGGTACAGAAGATTTGCCGTATATTCACCATATAACTGGCCCACCGTGTTCTGTTGAATATTCACATAACATGGTGGATGGCTCGCGAGAATCTGAATATGAGGATTTGATTTTAAATCGAGTCGAATATCACCATTGACCAATTCAATATTTAAATGCTCAGTCTGTTGTTTAGCCCCTTGTTCCCATCTAAATTCGATGTTGTAGCCTTGTTCTGACCATTGAAGTGCAGTATGGCTCTTTTTTTGCCAGTACACATCGCCACTTTGAATAAAAGATTTGAAATGCTCCAATAAAATTCTGGAGATATCAAGATTGCTTTGATAAAAGCGTTCGTCACTGTTTATTTTGGCATAATAATAAATCTGGTTAAATAATTGTCGTTTTTGTTCAGGTAAAGTCAGATGCTTTCTGGTGATATTTTCATATTGGGTATAATAACTTTCCCCCGCAATTGAGCCGTTTTTATTGCGTCTGGCCTTCTGAACATCAACTGTCAATTTCTTTAAGCTGACAGACTGATCTAGCAGGTAAATTAAATAATTGTTTGTTTTGACAGATTGCTCTGGTTCAGTCTGTTGTAAATACCGTTTAAAATCATTCAACCAGCGCTGCGCCTGATCATCCCCCCGTTGGCGTTTTGCGATTCCCTGCGGGGATTGAGAGTCAGCATAACGCTGCTGAAATTCCTGGCGATATTCCTGAAAGAATAACCGCGCTAAAGCAGCAGCATGTTTACAGTTATATCCAACCGGACAAGTGCAGTCGTCATCGATTAAACGGTCTTTTTGGGGATTATAGGTAATCGCGGTATCGTAATAATCTGTTCCTTCAATTTGGGCATACATCGTAACCCCGTCTTTTTCCTCAAAGAACTCAATCGTTTCCCTATCAATGTGTTTAGCATAGCTCAGACTGCGCTGAAGAGTTGCAGTACTAAAGCGAGATAGAAAATTGATCAATGAGGACATAATTACCAGAAACCAAAAATGTTTATACAATTATAACGGACAAAGCTGTCATTTCAGAACAGTACTGCTCGCCAACGTATCAAAAGGAAATAAATCCATGCTCAAAAACTTAATGTTTACTACAATGGATGGGGTGAATATTGGCTTTGGGGTACATTGGTTTCCTCAACCGCAATCACAGGTCGGCCATTAATCGCCTTTGAATACAGTGCAGAAGCGATCAGTAAAGGTTTAGAACTTTCCTGCACATCAAATAGATATCATGGGTGAGGCACTGAATATTCCTCGACAAGCTCTTGTGAAACTTGGTACTCAGGAAGCGGAACTTTGTGTCCAAGAAGTCGATGAAATTATTGGCTCGATTTGTAAGGTTACAATCTGATTCAGCAATATCGCTCATGACCTATTACCTGGACAAATTCAAGCAGAGACTCTCCAACTGATCCAAAATAGGATTGAGCATAATATTCATTTATTGCACTAAATAGCCTTCACAAAGCTTCTATGAAGGGCTTATTCTAACCGTTGTTTTATCACGGCATAAACTACACCAGTCACCACACTTCCAATCGCAATCGCCAATAAATATTTTAATGGATAATTCATCGCATTCGGAATGATCAGTACCATTACACCGCCATGAGGAGTGACTAGTTCACATTTAAATAATGCAACCAAAGCCCCAGTTACAGCACCACCTGCGATCGCGCATGGAAGCACTCGAATCGGGTCTTTGGCAGCAAACGGAATAGCCCCTTCCGAAATAAAACATAGGCCCAGAACTACAGCAGCCTTCCCTGCATCTTGCTCAGGTTTGGCAAATTTATGCTTTGCCAGAAAAGTTGCAATTGCCATACCCAATGGCGGTACCATACCCGCAGCCATGGTAATCGCCATCGGTCCGTATGTTTGTGACGTAAGTAAGCCCACCGTAAAGGCATAAGCCGCTTTATTTATTGGCCCCCCAACATCAATACACATCATACTCCCAAGGATAATCCCCATGATCATGGCATTGGTCGTCCCCATATTGGCAAGGAAGTGTGTGAGTAATTCAAACAATTGTGCAACAGGCTGTCCAACCACATAAATCATGATTAAACCAACAGCTAAACTGGCCAATAGTGGAATAATCAAAATTGGTTTTAATGCTTCTAGGCTACTTGGGAGTTTAAGCTGTTTCGATAAAAATAACGCAATATAACCTGCAATAAAACCTGCAACTAATCCACCGAGAAAGCCTGCCTCTAATTGTGTTGCAAGTAAACCGCCAATCAAACCTGGAGTTAAACCCGGACGATCCGCAATAGAATAAGCAATGTAACCTGCCAGCATAGGTACCATAAGAGTAAATGCTGCAGCACCTATTTGCTTTAAGGATGCGGCAAAGCTTCCTTCAACAGGATTGAGGCCAAACATAAACGAGATGGCAATGATCAAACCGCCCGCCACCACCATCGGCAGCATGAAAGACACCCCTGTTAAAAGGTGTTTATAAATTCCTGTTTTTTCTTTGTTTTCATTTCCTGTCTTAGTGGCTATTTGCTTACCCGTTTCAAGCACTTTGGCCTCAGCAATTGCATTTGCAAAAGTCTTATCCGTTTGCTTAAGGGCAAATCCTGTACTGCAGCGATATACACGTTTGCCTACAAAGCGATCTGTATTGACCTCAATATCCGTTGCTAAGATCACCACATCTGCTTTGGCAATACTTTCTGCCGATAAAATATTTTTAGCCCCAACCGATCCTTGGGTTTCAACATCAATCTGATAACCGTGCTTTACTGCACCTTGTTGTAAGGCTTCGGCCGCCATAAACGTATGCGCAACACCAGTTGGACATGCTGTAATGGCGACAAACCGTGTAACCCCTACATTGGCTGCAATAGTTTCATCTAAAGCCTCTGAATGCTCAAGAACTTGTTGCAAAAGCATGATCGCATCGTGTTGTGCATTATTCAAACCAATGACTTTCACAACCTTGTCACGCAGTTGATCCGCTTCTGCCGGCTTCTGTCCAACAAAAACAACCGTATCAATCACATTTGATAAATCAAGATGCTCAACTGATGTCGCCACATCATTGGAAATACCAAGTGCTGTTGCTGCTTTGGAGAGTTTTTTGGCCAAAATCACTGCATTAATCGGCTGCTCGGGACTATGTGGCACAAATAAAATATGTTTTATCTCTTGCATCGTATTAACTCAATGATTGGACTGAGATTTGCGATTTCAAATCTTCAATAACAGCAAAGTCTGGAAGGGCAAACCCAATTTGGGTCACAGCATTGCTCGCAATTGCGGTTGCTGTTTTCAATGTTTCTTCTGGGGAATTTGAACTCAACAAGCCATGAATCATACCTGCCAGCAAGGAATCTCCCGCACCCACCGTACTTTGGACGGTGACCTTCGGTGCAGTAGCATGCAGGGGTTGCGTGCGGTGAAGCCAGTTCACCCCGTTTTCACCCATCGAGACCACAATATGTTCGATCTGACTATTTAAACTGGCAAAAAGATGCTGCTGTTCTGCAAACGTTTCTGCTGGCAAATGGTAAGTTTCCGTCAACTCATCTGTATTAGGCTTGATCAACCAAGGATGGGCAGCAATTGCTGCTTTCAACGCAACACCACTGGTATCTACTGCGACTTTTTTACCCGCAGACTGTAACCATAGAATCAGTGTCGAAAGCTCTTCTGCAGAAAAACCTTGTGGCAAACTGCCTGCAATCACAATCACATCAACCTCTAAAATCAGTTGAGATAGGCGTTCACGTAGTTGTTGTTTTGCTGAGGTATCTACAAAAAAGCCCTTGCCATTGATGTCAGTCATCTGACCAGAAGCTTCTGCAACTTTAATGTTTTGTCGTGTTTCACCTGCAACATAAATAAATTGGTTATCAAATTGCTCTTGCTGAATATGATGGTCAAAAATTTGACGGTTTTCTTGCCCCAAAAAGCCACTCACAATCAGTTCATGACCCAAATCCTTAAGGACCTGTGCCACGTTTAAGCCTTTACCTGCTGCATGGCTTTGGGCCGTTAACTGACGATTGACCTCGCCAACTTTTAGTTGATCCAATTGCACGGTGAGGTCAATTGCAGGATTCAGAGTAATGCTTAATATCTTAGCCATTCGTAATTACTCCACCAATGCACGTACGGCAGACGCACTGTCACAACTTAAGGCTTGCTGTGCGACCTGTTGGCAATTTATATAGTTCAAACCACGAATTTGCGCCTTCACCAATGGAATACTGGTACTCGACATACTCAACTCATCCACGCCCAAGCCTATCAATACAGGCACAGCTTTTGGATCAGCAGCCAATTCACCACAAATGCCCACCCATTTACCATGCTGATGTGCTGCCCGAACAGTTTGATCAATCAATAGCAAAATACTCGGATGTAAACCATCAGCTTCAGCAGACAACAGTGGATGACCACGGTCAATCGCCAGAGTATATTGAGTCAAGTCATTGGTTCCAATACTAAAAAAATCAACTTCTTGAGCAAGAATTGGAGCCAACAATGCTGCCGCAGGAACCTCAATCATAATACCGACTTGTAAGTTTTCACATGGATGCTGTATGCGAACCTCATCCAAAATTGCTTTTGCTGCTCGCCATTCTTCAACCCGCCCAATCATCGGAAACATAATTCTTAATGGGCGATTATCCGCTGCTTTAAGTAAAGCAACCAATTGCTGACGTAACAACTCTGGCTTACGTAAAGTCAGACGAATACCACGTAAGCCCAAGAATGGATTTTCTTCCTTTTCAATAGGCAAATACGGCAAAGGTTTGTCCCCGCCCACATCAAGTGTACGTACCACCAATGGACGACCCGCCAAAGCATCTAACACCACCCGATAATCGGCTTCTTGTGTAGCCTCATCAGGCGCACTGCTGTGTGACATAAAGACCAATTCTGTGCGTAGCAAACCAATTGCTTCTGCCCCATCGGCCACAGCCTGTATCGTAGCGCCCACTTTGCCAATATTGGCTGCGATTTCAACTTGATGTTGATCCAGTGTGATGGCAGGTTCTAAACAATGCTGTTCCGCTTGTTCTCGTAACTCACGCTGGCGTTGGCCCTCTGCAATGGCATGATCAATCTGACTTTGCTCGGGTGAGACCACATACTCCCCAGTATCCCCATTAATTAGCACGGTGGCATGGTTTTCAATATTTAAAACAGCTACACCTGCACCTACGACTGCTGGAATAGCCAGAGCACGTGCCACAATGGCACTATGGGCACTCGCTCCACCAACCGCGGTCAAAATGCCTGCAACACGATCTTTATTCAGACGCGCGACATCACTTGGACCAACATCATGCATAATTAAGATATAAGGTTGCTCGGGTTCTGTGACATCGGCCACACCGCACAAAGCAGCCAAAACACGCTCACCAATATCCCTTAAATCAGCCGCACGCTCTGCCAGTAAACGATCGCTAAGTGCAGCCTGTGCGGTAGCAGCCACTTCAATATGATCATGCCAAGCTGCAGCAGCAGACAACCCCTGTTTTAAACCGCGTTGTACACTTTGGAGGAGGTCTGGATCATCCAGCATTTCCAAATGTGCCATGAAGATCTGCTTAATGGCAGTAGATTCAGTATGTGCAATGAATTGACGTAAGCTATTTTTCACCTGATGAAGCGCAATTTCGAGCTTTTCATTCTCAGCTTTAAAACTCTGTCCGCGACGTTCATAACTAAATTCGCGTGGCTTCACCACATGAGCAGGACCAAAAGCAAGGCCAGTTGATGCCGCAATACCGCAGCTACCCGTATCGCCATGTGATTCAAAAGGCATTAATTCCAAAGTATTTACGACTGGGTCACTACTGCTATGCTGATGAGATACAAGATCAACAGCTTCAACCTCTTCTCCTAAGCCCTGTTGAACTGCATCAATAATCTGTTCTAAGCCAGCTACAGCATCGGTATCAGGTTGTGCAATAAAAGTCAGAGTTTGACCACGACGACATCCCATGGCTAATAATTTGGTTAAACTTTTTGCCGAAACGTAAGCCCCCTCATCTACAGCAACTAGAATATCCCCTGCAAATTTCTTAGTCATATTGACCAAGTGTGTCGCGGGACGCGCATGTAGACCATGAGCGTTAGCTAAGACAATACGACGAGATGGCCAATCAGGAATCAGTTCAGCACCAATTAACTGCGCCAATTGGTGACTATCTTGCTCTTGGTTGAGGGTATGAACTTGTTCAGTATCAAACAAAATATCCATTAACCGTTGAAACCGTTGCATATCCAGTTGCTCATTACTGGCAATACACACCAAAGTCTTGAGCATTTCCTGCTGATGGCTTAAAACCTGTTCCGCTTTTACCAAACTTACAGCTGGGCTCAAAACATGCTGGTTAGAAGTGATCGACCAGACCCCCTCCCCTAAATGAATCATGCTGTTTAGGTTTAAACCCGACAGAAAACCACACTCCACCATTTTTTGCTGTTTCAGCAACTGTGTTGCCTGCCAAATTAAATCTTCTACATCAAGTGCGGGAACTTGGGTGGCGATTAAATTTTCATGCAATGCCAAAGATGCAGGTTGGGCTTGTAATAATGCAATAATTTGCTCTGCAGATTGAGCCTGTTTCACTTGATCAGCGACATCATTAATTAAAGCTCGCGTCAAAATTTGTAAGACTTGCAAATGCTCATCTGATTTCGCAGCAATCACCACTGCTAAATAAATTTTATTTTCACCGTCCCAAACAACTCCTTCAGGAAAGTGCGCCAGACGAATCCCAGTTTTTAAAATATATTGGCGAGACTGAGGCGTCCCATGCGGAATGGCAATTCCTTGCCCTAAATACGTTGCACTTTGTTGTTCGCGCACGGTCAACCCATGAATATAATCAGGTGTAACCAATTGGTCTTCGACCAAGATATCGACTAGACATTGCAACGCTTGTGCCTTATCAGTGGCGTGTTGTTTCATTCGAACATGTTGTATATCTAGCGCGAGCATAAAACGTCCTTGCAAAGCAGCATAGTGAGAAGATGCTTTTTACTGCAGAAAAAATAAGTCGAATTCTACTCAGGATTTACACAAAAATCTGTATTTTTTGATTTTATCTTCATGATCATCATTACAACGTAATTAAGAAACGACGAGATTCTTCAGAGTTCAGTGTTGCGATTATTAAGCTAGGGTAAGAATAAAATGTGTGCTTTAGGTGCTGCAATGCGCAAGCTTATATATCTGTGTTCTTTGTACACGACAAAAAAAGATAACTCATTGAAATAATGGCATAATACTTGTTTTCTGACGACGAATATGATGACACATTTCAATGAGTTACATCTCATCTTAAACAAATATCTAAAGTGGAACA
>NZ_JBHDVN010000053.1:0-18940 GCF_046635365.1 Acinetobacter sp. NIOH-H-8 | reverse complement strand
AATAATTCAAGTGAATTTGTTTGAAAGAAGAACTTTAAAAGCTTTATTTTCACCCGATAAAATACCCATAAAACAAGAGGAAGCTCATTTGAGCTTCCTCTTGTGAAAAATTGTGGGACAGCAATGCCCAATTGGGTGCTTTTTTATTACGGTTATTTAAGTTGCAGGTTTTCTAAATAATGCATCAATACCGAACTGGCTGCCTGTTCAAGCGCGGGCGCATAGCGTTGATGATCCGCCCGTAAGGCGGGAATATTGATCTGAGCTTTGCGTAACTCACAGGTATGTCCAATCAGCCATTTCTCTAAACTTTCACTGGCCACTTCAGCATGGAATTGTAGTGCTAGAATATTCTGTCCTACCTGAAAAGCCTGATTTGGATAAAGGTCAGAGCTGGCCAGTAATTCTACCTGTTCAGGTAGGTCAAATGTATCACCATGCCAATGCAGCACTTCAATATCTTCGAGAGCTTTTAGTGGATTATTTTCAATAGAGGCAAGCTTAAGTTTAGACCAGCCAATTTCTTTGCTATGTCCTGCATAGACTTTGGCCCCAAGTGCATGAGCAATGAGTTGAGCACCCAGACAAATACCTAAAGTGGGTAAATGCTTTTCTAAACGTACTTTAAGTAAGTCTATTTCTTGTTGTAAGAAAGGGTAGTCCTCCGTTTCATAAACACCAATTGGACCCCCTAAAATAATTGTCAGACCTGTATATTCATAAGCTTTACGCAGGTCATCAATACCGGCTTCAAAATAGCGAACACGTAATCCCAGCTGATAAAACACATCTTCCCAGGCACCTAGGTCTTCAAAAGCCAGATGTTGAATGGCATATATGGTATCGGGGAAGTGTTCAAGGTTCAGCATAGCGATCAGGTCTAAATGGAAAATATTTATTTAACGTTATTCTGCAAAAAAATAGAAGTCTTTTTAATCCGGTGATTTAGCCTTAGGGAGGTGAATAATCCGAATCGACAATTCTCTGTAAGCCTATGCCTCAGCTTTGTATCAATATGCAGCGATATTTTCCTTTTCTATAAGAAAGGCGTTAGAGTAGAAAGCAGTGGATAATCATAAGAGGCAGGATAAAAAATGCACAATATCTGCTTATATGTCGATAAAAAACGTATCAGTCCTTATGCCATGTCAGTTTATGTGGCTTTAAAAGAGAAAGGGCTTAACTTTCAGGAAAAATTGATTGATCTAGATCTGCTGGAACAGCAATCTTCAGCTTATCGTAAAATTTGTCCGAGTGGCAAAGTCCCTTGCCTGATCATTGATGATTTTCATTTATTTGAATCTTGGGCGATTACTGAATACTTGGAAGATGCTTTTCCGGCACCGGATTATCCTGCTTTATATCCCGCAGAGATGAAAGCCAGAGCAAAATGCCGCGCCGTTCAGGCTTTGATTAAAACTGATTTTTCCTCTATCCGGCAGGATATGCCTTCAACTTCGATCTTTGTTTCACCTAAAAGGCCTTTAATCGCATCCGCTGAAACCATGCAGGATATTCAGCGCTTACTGGCAATCACAGAAACTTTACTTGAAAATTTGTGGCTCACTGAACAATGGTCAATTGCAGACTTTGATTTAGCCTTTATGCTGCATCGTCTGCTTAGTCATGATGTTGAACTTCCCGAAAAAACTCAGGCTTATATCCAGCGTAATTTTCAGCGATCTTCAGTGCAGTCCTGGATTTTGGAAAATGAAAAATTGAAGACTCATTCTGAGTTCTGATTCTATGTCCGGTAGAGAGGTAAATTTAATAATTTAAGTACTAAGTTTGCTTAATGAATAGACATGGATATTTTAAAAGAGAGACACGTTATACAAAAAATTGCTTAAATATCAGCAGCGCAGGCGTAGTATAGAAAGTATAGGTAATAAGAAGTAGCTAAAACTTAGAATCAGATTCAAATGAAAAGGAGTATACGGTGGGTGGATCACATCATCATGATCATAGTCATGTAGAAGTTAGTGCGAAGAATGCTAAAAAACTGTCCATCGCCTTAGCTCTGACGACAGCCTTTTTAATTGTAGAAGTTATTGCCGGTTTTATGACTCAGAGTCTGGCCTTGCTTTCTGATGCGGCGCATATGTTTACCGATGCTGCTGCATTGGCGATTGCACTGGCTGCGATTAAGATCGGACAAAAACCCGCAGATGATAAACGTACCTTTGGCTACCAGCGATTTGAAATTCTGGCAGCTTTGTTTAATGCGATTATGCTATTTCTGGTAGCAATGTATATCCTGTTTGAAGCTTACCAGCGCCTCAGCCATGCTCCTGAAATTGAAAGTCTGGGCATGTTGATTGTCGCTATACTCGGACTAGTCATTAACCTGACCTCCATGAAAATTCTAGTTTCTAGCAGTCAGGAAAGCTTGAATATTAAAGGAGCTTATCTGGAAGTACTGAGTGATGCACTAGGTTCGGTGGGTGTTATTATTGGTGCAATCATCATCTATTTCAGCGGCTGGATGTGGATTGATACCGTGATTGCGGTCATGATCGGATTTTGGGTCATTCCACGGACATGGATTTTGTTGAAACAGAGCATCAATATTCTGCTAGAAGGGGTTCCCGATGAAATCGATATTGAAAAACTGCGCCATGACCTACTGGCGCTAGACGGTGTTGAAGATATTCATCAGCTAAAAGTCTGGGCGATTACTTCCAAGAAAGTCATGCTGACCGTGCATCTGGTTGCGCCAGACGTTGACTATAAAAAGTTGCATCAGGAGGCGTTTGAGATGTTGCACCATGAACATCACATTACCGAGATGACATTGCAAATTGAAGCAGAAGATTGTCCCCCGGAACAGCATCGGCAATCAGCCCACTCGCATGAGCATCCTAGGCATAAAGAAAGCCATCAACATAAAGTTTGAGGAATCTTGGTATCAAACTTAATGTATTTTTAAACTTCGATCTTTTAATTTTAGTCTTTCAATAATGACACAATTACATCTTTATAACTGGGTGGTGCTTTCACGTAATCGCGCTCTCGCAACATCTGATGCATTTTGGGCAGATTTTGATGTGGAACAGAGGCCATTAAATGATGTTCAATATGATAATTCACATGAATCGGTGCAACGAAAGCCCGGGCGAGCCAACCTGCGCGTGTGGTACGGGTATTAGTCAGTGCAGAATGGCTGGTTTCCAGGCCTGCATGTTCAGCCATCGCCCGGATACGGATAAAGAGTGGGAAAGGGGTGATATAAGCTAGGGGCCATAATAGGTAAAGTTTCGGATGACCGCTGGCCCAAAGTACAGAAAATAGGGCAGCATTGGAAATCAGCATGCCTGAGCTATTTTTTAACAGATTCTTTGCCAGTTCCAAGTTGCTGCGATGACCACGAGGAATCGGTTTTGGATCATTGGAAACACTCCATTCCAGAAGTTCTAAATCCATCAAGACACGACCAGCCAGAAATTTCAGGCCGGATTGACCATTTAGATCTCTAAAGAATTTTCTGAATAATGATTGTTTAGTAATTGGAAAGTTTTTCACCAGACCTAAATCTGGATCATCAGATTGAGAGGTACGGGCATGATGTTTCAAATGATAAGGACGATATTTGCCGACCTTATTCCAGATTGGACGAGCGCACAACCAGTCAGTGAAGTGTGTGTTTAGCCACTTGGTTTTAAACAGGCTGTGATGTGAAGCGTCGTGCATCAAAATGGCCATAGCGAGTTGGCGGCCCGCCAGAATGGCTAATGCTAGAGCGCACATCAAGATTGCTCCCCAGACCGGTAAATATTCCCAGCTATAAGCGACTGTGCCAAAGGTCAAAACAATCACAGCCCAAGTTGAGCCCACTGCCAGAGCACCCTGTAAGTCGGATGGAGTAGTCAGCTCTCTGATTTCTTCACGGCTAAATAGCTCTGTGACACTCACTTTATTGTTCATTATTCTGCCTTGATCTACTTCTTGTATTTCTTGTCACTATATTTGAATTAAAATATTACAGTCAATTTATTTTTGTGAGTGTATGGGAAATAAATTATACACCTTGCTGCTGAAAATATTGCTGCCATAACTGCTGGCCTTGTTCTTCCATACGCCGTACAGCCAGTTCAAATTTTTGTCGGGCTGGAGCATCTAGCCACTCTTCAGGCAATAATGGATCTGCACGCAGACTAAATACGGCAGATTTCGCCAGATAAAAGGCAGTTTTAGCTGATTCAGCCAAGGATAAATATTCATGACTTTCAAACCACTGCTCAATTTCCTGACTAATATTTAAATAGGTTTGATGGAGGCCATGAATATCCCAAAGTGCAGATACATGAGTATGCTGATCGATCTCGCTAACCTGAAAAAATCGTGCCCCTTGATCCAGACCAAACTTGACGGCTGCTGATTTAAGCTCGTTCAAACTGAGTTGCAAATTGTCCGGGCGGATAAACACGTTCTGTTCCAGTTCCTGAAATCCATAATAACGCAGGGCTTTTTCCCGTTTAGATAAGGCTGTACGATCTACCCGTCCCAACGCACCGGTATAAACCAGAATGTATTTGCCATCCCAAGCCGTAGCGGTCTGCATATTGGGATGTTTGTTTAGGCTAATAAAAGAAGTATCAAATTTTTTTTCTATTAACTGATAAATGCCGCGCTCTACTGACTGAATGATCTGATCCTGATTAAGGCGTGCGACCGCAACCCGCAAGCTGTTGTCAGAGATTCCTAATAAATCTGCTGCACATAACATCTGTTTGATGCTAACAGTAGAATTATGTGAGGCATAGAGCAGGTCTAGCACCAGATGTCGGGCATTTAGTTTATAAGTCATGAAACTAGATCGTGATTAGAAAATAAGAAATTGGAAACTTTTTGTACAATAGCATTTTGAATAGGAAGAACCAAAGAGGAATACGACTAAAGTGTTTGTATATTCAGGCAATTAATTTTAATTAAAGACAACGTATATGGATAAAAATGACTAGATAAGGTCTTGGTTTTCTACTGAGGCACTGTATTTTACAGTCAATAAGCTGGTCTAAGCAGCAAGTTAACGAAAAAGATGTGAATCTGTTTTTTTATCTCTTTATTTTTGATTATTTTTAATCCCAGCTCCCTAGGGAACTGGGATTACCTAAAAAATTAAAGTGAAGTGTTAGTTATAACTGCTTCAAAATTGGGTATATGAATAAGAACAAGATTTCTTATTCACACGAATTACCTTACATATTCGGGTAGTTCGGACCACCGCCACCTTCCGGTGTTACCCAGGTGATATTCTGAGATGGATCTTTGATGTCACAGGTCTTGCAGTGTACACAGTTCGCTGCATTGATCTGGAAGCGTTTCGAACCGTCATCATTTTCCATGATTTCATATACACCCGCCGGGCAGTAGCGCTGAGCTGGCTCATCCCATTTTGGCAGGTTCACATCCACCGGAATCGAAGCATCGGTCAGTTTCAAATGTGCTGGCTGGTTTTCTTCATGTACTGTATTCGATACAAACACTGAAGACAGGCGGTCAAAAGTCAGCTTGCCATCCGGTTTTGGATAGTTCGGCTTGAAGTTCACCGCATCAACAGTTTTCAATGTCTTAAAGTCTGGCACCAGGTCATGCAGGGTAAATGGTACTTTAAACACGTTCTGGTCGATAAAGTTGAATGCACCACCCATCCATTGACCGAACTTATGCATTGCAGGGCCAAAGTTACGCGCGCTATACAGCTCTTCTTTCAACCAGCTGTTGTTGAACTTGTCTGTATACGCAGTCAATTCTTTCACGAAGAAATCTTCGCCTTCAGTTACACGTGCAACTGCCAGGTCACCGCCTTTCTCTACACCGGCCTTGATTGCTTCAAAGACTGCTTCACCGCAGAGCATGCCTGACTTCATCGCAGTATGTGAGCCTTTGATTTTGGCAAAGTTCAGGAAACCCGCATCATCACCAATCAGCGAGCCACCCGGGAAAGTGAATTTTGGTAGTGAGTTAAAACCACCTTTGGTTACGGCACGGGCACCATAAGAAATACGCTTACCGCCTTCCAGATACTGTTTGATCAGAGGATGGGTTTTCCAGCGCTGCATTTCCATAAATGGATACATGTGTGGGTTTTCATAAGAAAGGTCCACGATCATGCCCAGGGTCACCTGGTTATTTTCAGCATGGTATAACCACCAGCCACCTGAAGAACCGGTTTCATTGAGTGGCCAGCCAGCACCATGCATGACCAGACCCGGTTTGTGCTTGGCAGGATCAATTTCCCATAGTTCTTTAATGCCGATACCGTAATGCTGGGGATCTGCATCTTTGTCCAGGTTGAATTTCTGGATCAGGCGTTTACCTAAGTGGCCACGGCAGCCTTCAGCAAAAATCGTGTATTTCGCGTGCAGCTCGTAACCTGGAGTGAAGTTATGCGTTGGTTCGCCATCTTTACCAATGCCCATGTCACCCGTCTGGATACCTTTGACTGAACCATCTTCATGGTAAAGGATTTCAGAGGCAGCAAAGCCTGGGAAGATCGATACTTCCAGCTCTTCGGCTTTCTGGCCTAACCAGCGCACCACGTTGCCCAGAGAGATGACATAGTTGCCATCATTGTGCATGGTTTTCGGTACCATCCAGTGTGGGGCTTCTTGTGATTTTTCATCTGAAAGAAGGAAGAAAGTTTTGTCTTCTGTGACAGGAATGTTGAGAGGCGCACCTTCTTCTTTCCAGTTCGGGAACAGTTCGTTCATGGCACGTGGTTCAAGCACAGCACCCGAAAGAATATGTGCACCGACTTCGGAGCCTTTTTCTACGACACAAACGGACAGATCATTTAAATTGTTTTCAATTGCAAGTTGACGGATCTTGATTGCAGCAGACAGGCCGGCAGGACCCGCACCTACGATCACAACGTCAAACTCCATCGATTCTCTAGAAATATCTTCCATAATAAGAAATCCTGTTTCGCTTAGCGGTATTTTACCACAGTGAAAAAGTTTTTAAATAGAAAGTTGGGAATTGATTATGAAAAAAGCCTCCTAGGAGGCTTTTTCTAAAACTGATTAAGATTTTTGAGGATCGTAGAGTTTTTCTTTGATGAACAGTGCAGGGAGCAGACCACAGATAAAGTATGCAGCACCCATCACCAGGAAGCCTAAACCGATTGAACCACCTGTAGCCAGATAACCAATGGTTGCTGGGGCAATTGCCGCACCTAAACGACCGACGTTATATGCACCACCAATTGCTGTACCACGTACGTTGGTTGGGAAGCTTTCAGTCATATAAGTCGCATTCACACCATATGGAATACCGTATAGGAAACCGAAGATCACTAATAAGTATAGAATGTTGTCTGGTGAATTATAGAATACGATCAATGGCAGGAAGATCGCTGTACCAATTGCACCGAAGGCATAAGTAAAACGACGTCCGAATTTATCAGCCATTAAGCCTGCAAGGATTTTACCGAGGATCATCGCGGTATAGGTGCCCACCATGTAGGCAGTCATTTCCTTGAACTTCATACCCAGTTCACTTTCAAGGTATGTCGGCATCCAGTTGTTTACGCCATAGTAACCAAACTGAAGGAAACCAGCAGTTAAAGCCCATAAGATAAACATGTTACGGTTTTTCTTATCTTGGAAAATTAATTTCCAGGTCGACTCAGCAGGTTTGTCAGTCACTTCAACTTTTTTGAAGCGGTTTTCTTGCCATGCAGCTGGTTCTGGAACCATGATGTGCATCAGAATTGCCATCACGATTGGAATTGCAGCCACATAGAACAGCATGCGCCAGCCGTGATCTGGAATTAACCAACCCGCAAGCAAAGTCGCAACAATATAGCCAACTGTCCAGCCAGCCTGTAATGTACCTAAAACAGTCGTACGATATTTAGTTGGCACGTACTCAGCCATTAAAGTGTTCGATGCAATATACAAAGAACCTAAGCCAAGAGAAGCGAAGAAACGTAATGCACCAAATTGAGCAAAGCTTTGGGTAAAACCAAGACCACAAGTCAATGCTGAAAATAAAAGGATTGAGACAACGACGGTACGTACACGACCGAATTTATCACAAGCCCACCCTCCGAATATACCTCCAACTGCCATACCTGCGAGGGTAAAGCTTCCGAGCATCCCAGCTTCCACAGAGGTTAGACCAAATTCAGCTTTAATACTGTTTAAGCTGTAGGAAAGCAGCATTAAATCCGCACCATCGACCAGCAGGGCGAGGAATGCAAAGATAAATGCGATTTTCCAGGTATTTGGGCCAATTTTTGAAATTGTATTCGTTATAGCCATCATCCATTACCTATAAAAAAGGCCTGATCGCAAGGAGAGTTGATCAGGCCAAACTTGTTACTGAGTCGCCTTGCGAATCATATTGCGAGCAATAATGACTTGCTGGATCTGCGTGGTTCCTTCATAAAGACGGAATAAACGCACATCGCGGTAGAAGCGCTCAATTGCATATTCACTGATGTAGCCCGCGCCACCATGGATTTGCACACCACGGTCAGCGACACGGCCACACATTTCTGTTGCAAACATTTTTGCGCAAGATGCTTCAGTACTTACGTTTTGGCCGGCATCACGACGACGCGCTGCATCAAGCACCATGCATTTCGCTGCATAAATTTCAGCTTTAGAATCTGCCAGCATGCCTTGGATCAATTGGAAGTTGGCAATCGCCTGACCGAACTGCTTACGTTCAACGGCATATTGCAATGAATCTTCCAGCATACGGGTTGCAGCACCCACGCTCAGTGCAGCAATGTGGATACGACCTTTGTCCAGAACCTTCATCGCAGTTTTAAAGCCAACGCCTTCTACACCGCCAATCAAAGCTGATGCAGGGATACGGCAGTTTTCAAAGATCACGTCACAGGTATGTGCGCCTTTCTGGCCCATTTTCTTGTCACGTTTACCCAGTGAAATACCTGGCAATTTGCTGTCAACGATGAACGCTGAAATAGCTGCAGCACCTTTTAATTCAGGATTGGTACGCGCCATTACCGTGAACACACCCGCATGTGGGGCATTAGTAATAAAGCGCTTGGTACCATTCAAAATGTACTCATCGCCATCTTTTACAGCAGTGGTTTTAAGCGATGCTGCATCAGAACCTGAATCCGGTTCAGTCAAACAGAACGAGCCAATGATTTCACCGCTAGCCAGTTTTGGCAGGAAGTGCTGTTTCTGTTCTTCTGTGCCATCGATGATCAGGCCAGATGCGCCGATACCGTTATTCGTGCCAATCAATGAGCGGAAAGCAGGGGAAGTGCGGCCCAGTTCAAAAGCGATATAGACTTCTTCTTCCATGGTCAGGCCAAGACCGTCATATTCTTCAGGAATGGTTAAACCAAATAAGCCCAACTCTTTCATTTGTTGCACGATTTCTGCTGGAATTTCATCCGTTTCTGCAACAATTTCTTCATTTGGGATTAATACGCCTTCTACAAACTGGCGAATCATATCTACCAACTGGTCTAAGGTTTCCTGATCACGAATCATGTCCTAACTCCGTATCTAGGATTTCGTTCTGTCCACATCTTGTCCAATGTGAATAAAAACTCATCACTAAGCTAAATTTATGCGGATACTAATTAAAATTAAAACAAGGATCAATATATACGAAAGTATATTTCGCTGTGCGATATTTATGTTTTGCTTTAAAATTAGATTTAAATAATTGATTTAATGTGATTAATGCTATTTTTAAGGCGTTATAAAATATTTTTTGTTCATATTTGAATAGTTTACTTTGAACGAAATTTATGTATATTGTTAATTAAATACCGCTGTGCGAAATGAGAAGATTATGGAAAGCACTGAAATTTTAAAATTGACTGTACAGGAAGATGGCGTCGCGATTGTTCAAATCCATCGCCCGGAAGCACGTAATGCCTTGAACCTGGAATTACGTCAGCAACTCTCTGAAGCATTTCAATACCTTTCAAAATTAGATGCTGTAAAAGCCATTGTTTTGACCGGCGGTGAAAAAGTATTTGCTGCGGGTGCAGATATTAAAGATTTCACCACTGCTACTACAGCCCAAATGTATTTACGCCATACTGAACAGTACTGGCAAAGCATTACTGATTGTCCGAAACCGATTATTGCAGCAGTCAATGGCTATGCACTCGGTGGTGGCTGTGAACTGGCCATGCATGCGGACATCATCATTGCCGGTGAAAATGCCAAATTTGGCCAGCCAGAAGTGAAGCTGGGCTTGATGCCAGGTGCAGGTGGAACACAACGTTTACTGCGTGCGATTGGTAAATATCAAACCATGCTTTGGGTGTTGACCGGTAAACTGGTGAAAGCTGCTGAGGCTGAGCGTATGGGCTTGGTCTCTGAAGTCGTAGAAGATGAAAACACCATTACCCATGCGATTGAGATTGCTCAAACGATTGCGTCTTTCTCTCCAATCGCGGTTCAGCAAATTAAAGAAGTGACCAATCTTGGACAGGATCAATCTTTACAAGGTGCTTTGGCACTGGAACGTAAAGCCTTCCAGATTCTATTTGATACCAAAGACCAGAAAGAAGGCGTGAATGCCTTCTTTGAAAAACGTCCTGCACAGTACACTGGAGAATAAGATATGACCATTCAATCTATGGCGCTCATCGGTACTGGTGTAATGGGCATGGGCATTGCGCAAATCGCAGCCCAGGCAGGTCTTGAAGTCCGTTTATTTGATGCCAAAGCAGGTGCTGCAGAAGCAGGTCTAGCTAAACTAAAAACTACTTTAGAAAAGCTGCAAGCTAAAGGGAAATTCACTGAAGAAGTCCTGAATGAAACTTTGGCACGCTTTAAAATTCTAAACAGCATTGAAGAAGTGGTTGGTGTTGATCTGGTGGTTGAAGTCATCATTGAAAATCTGGACATCAAGCAAAGCCTGTTTAAACAGCTGGAGAGTATCGTATCTCCAGAAACTATTCTGGCAACCAATACCTCATCACTTTCAGTGACTGCGATTGCATCCAACCTTGAGCATCAAGGTCGCATGGCTGGATTCCATTTCTTTAATCCAGTGCCACTGATGAAAATCGTCGAAGTGATCGCTGGACTGGCTACTGATGAACAAGTCATTACAGATCTACTTGAACTGGCACAGCGTATGGGGCACTTCGGTGTTCGTACCAAAGACACACCAGGATTCATTGTCAATCATGCGGGTCGTGCCTATGGTACTGAAGCACTGAAAATCTTAGGTGAAGGGGGAGCCTCAGTTTCAGAAATCGACCGTATTTTACGTGAAGGTGCCGGTTTCCGTATGGGGCCACTAGAATTATTTGACCTGACTGCACTTGATGTTTCTCATCCAGTGATGGAATCGATTTTCAACCAGTATTATCAGGAAGATCGTTACCGTCCAAGCGCTTTAACCCGTCAAATGCTGGCTGGTAAAAAAGTCGGTCGTAAAGTCGGTGAAGGTTTCTATAAATATCAGGATGGTCAAAAGACCAATGAAGCTCCGGCTCAGATTGCACCTGAAGTAACTGGATTTAGTCCGGTCTGGATTAAAGCAGATCTTGAACAGGATGCCAGCATCTTGCGTGACTATATCCGTGAGCAAGGCCTGGTTATCGACAGTGCTGAAACTCCATCGGCGGATAGTCTGGTCCTATTGGCCACTTATGGTGAAGACACGACAACAGCTGCATTACGTTTTAACGTTGATGCGACTCGTGCAATCAGCATTGATATGCTGACTGATTTTGCCAAGCACCGCACCATCATGCCATCGATTGCAACTCAAAAAGCGTATATCGACCAAGCACATGCGCTGTTCGCTAAAAATGGTCATGGCGTATCCGTGATTGCTGAAAGTATTGGCTTTGTCGCACAGCGCGTATTGGCAATGGTCGTAAACTTGGCCTGCGATATTGCCCAGCAGCAAATCGCTACTGCTGCCGATGTTGATAAAGCGGTGAAACTCGGTCTGGGCTATCCGCATGGTCCAATTTCATGGGGTGATGTTTTAGGTGCAGAACGTATTCTGCTGATTCTGGAACGTATCTTGGCGAATACTGGTGACCAGCGTTACCGTCCAAGCCCATGGTTGCAACGCCGCGCCCGTTTAAAACTTTCTCTTCTTCACACTGCTGCAGTTTAAGGAACCAAACTCATGTTAAATGCATATATTTATGATGGATTACGTACGCCATTTGGCCGTCATGCAGGTAGCCTGGCAAAGATCCGTCCAGATGATCTAGCTGCACATGTGATTAAGGCATTAATAGAAAAGCATAATTTACCTGCCGATATTTTTGATGATGTCATTCTGGGTAATACCAACCAGGCTGGTGAAGACAGCCGTAACATCGCACGTCATGCAACGTTATTAGCAGGTCTAGATGTAAAAACACCAGCACAAACCGTGAACCGTCTTTGTGCTTCAGGTCTGGCTGCGGTGATTGATGCAGCACGTGCAATTACTTGTAATGAAGGGGATATCTTCCTTGCAGGTGGTGTCGAGTCGATGTCTCGTGCACCGTTTGTCTTTGCCAAATCTGAAACACCATTTAGCCGTGACTTCAAAGTATTTGATTCAACCATCGGTGCACGTTTCCCGAATCCTGCCATTGAAAAACAGTTTGGCAATGACACCATGCCGCAAACCGGTGATAACGTTGCGGTGGAATATGGCGTGACCCGTGAAGATGCAGACCAGTTTGCTGCAGCATCACAAGCCAAATATGAAGCTGCTAAACAGGCAGGTTTCTTCGCTGGCGAGATCGTTAGTGTCGAAGTGTCTCAGGGTCGTAAATTACCAGCAAAACTGGTCGATCAAGACGAACATCCACGTCCATCTTCTAACTTGGAAGCCTTACAAAAATTGCGTCCACTGTTTGAAGGCGGTGTAGTCACTGCAGGGAATGCTTCTGGTGTCAATGATGGTGCAGCAGCTTTAATCATTGGTTCTGAATCTGCTCAGGAAAAACTTGGCATTCAACCAGTCGTAAAAATTATTGCTTCAGCGGCGGCTGGTATTGAGCCTCGTATTATGGGTGCGGGTCCGGTTGATGCGATCAAGCTGGCACTTAAACGTGCCAACCTGACTTTGGATGACATGGACATCATTGAAATCAATGAAGCATTCGCATCTCAGGTTTTAGCTTGCTTGAAAGGTCTGGATGTTGCATTTGATGATGCTCGCGTTAACCCAAATGGCGGTGCGATTGCAGTCGGTCATCCACTCGGTGCTTCAGGCGCTCGTTTAGTGCTTAGTACTGCTCGTGAATTGCAGCGCAGCGGCAAAAAATATGCTGTGATTAGTCTGTGTATTGGTGTCGGCCAAGGCTTGGCACTAGTCATTGAACGCGTATAACAAAGGAAAAACACATGGGTGCATTAGAGGGTATTCGCGTACTGGATTTAAGTCGCGTACTTGCAGGTCCTTGGTGTGGTCAAATCCTCGCGGATTTAGGCGCTGAAGTGATTAAAGTTGAACGTCCTAAAACGGGTGATGATACCCGTATGTGGGGACCACCTTGGATGAAGAATGACCAGGGTGAAAATACGCGTGAAGCGGCGTATTACCAGTCAGCTAACCGCAATAAAATGTCGGTCGCAATTGATATTTCAACGCCTGAAGGTCAGGAATTGGTCAAAGCACTAGCTGCTGATTCAGATGTGGTCATCGAAAATTACAAAGCGGGTTCATTGAAAAAATATGGTCTGGATTATGACAGCCTGAACGCGATTAATCCGAAGCTGGTGTATTGCTCAATTACTGGCTTTGGTCAAACTGGCCCTCGTGCACCTGAACCAGGTTATGACTTCATCATCCAAGGTATGGGCGGTTTAATGTCCGTGACTGGTGAAAAAGATGACCTGCCGGGCGGCGGACCACAAAAAGTCGGTGTGGCTTTTGCTGATTTGACCACTGGTTTGTACTCAACCATTGCCATTCAGGCAGCCTTGCTGAATCGTCATGTGACTGGCCTAGGTCAGCATATTGATATGGCATTGCTGGATGTACAAGTTGCATTGCTGGCAAATCAGGGTATGAACTACCTGGCTTCAGGTAAAATCCCAGGCCGTTATGGTAATGCACATGCCAATATTGTGCCTTATCAGGTATTCCGTGCAGCCGACCAAGACTTCATTATTGCCTGTGGTAATGACAAGCAATTTGTAGCTTTAAGTGCTGCAATTGGCTTGCCGGATTTACCGCAAGACCCACGTTTTGTGACCAATGCACTGCGTATTCAGCATCGTGCAGAAATCACAGAGCTACTAGCGAAACATTTCTTGACCAATACTGCAAAGCATTGGGTACAAGCAATTCACGCAGTGAAAGTTCCGGTAGGCCTGATCAATAACCTTGAGCAAGCTTTCCAGGAACCACAAGTGCAAGCGCGTAATATGCTGGTTGAAATACCACATCCGTTAAAAGAAAAATTAACGGTGATTGGTTCACCAATTAAATTATCGCGTACACCAGTAGAATATCGGAAAGCACCACCAATGTTAGGTGAGCATACGAATGAGATTCTTTCGCGTGTCGTAGATGAAGAAAAACTGGAAACATTAAAAGCCCAAGGTATTGTTGGTTAATAAACAAGAAAACCCATAAGTCCAATAAAGAAGCAACTTAATCAAAGTTGCTTCTTTGCTATATACAAGATAATTATTTATAATTTCGCAATGCGAAACATTTATTATGAAATTGAAGGACGGTGAAGACATGTCTGATGATGTACCTGAAACCGATCAGTCGGAAGAAAAATTAATTGCGCCTTTGCGTCACGAGTTATTACATCCGATTGAAGACATGCAGGATGAAAATGACCGTCAATTTATTACAGCTTTAGCACGTGGTCTGGAGTTACTGCGTTGCTTCAGTCCAAAACATCAGCATCTGGGAAATCAGGAACTGTCGCAAATGACAGGTCTACCTAAACCGACGATTACTCGTTTAACCCATACTTTGTCCCGTTTAGGATATTTGAAGCAGGTTCCTAATTCGAGCAAGTTTCAGCTCTCAGTCGGCGTACTGTCTTTTGGTTATTCGATGCTGTCGAATTTATCCTTACGTTCAGTTGCGCATCCATTAATGAAAAATCTGGCGGACTATGCTGAGGCAGCTGTTGCGATGGCAACCCGTGACCGTCTGAATATGATTTATCTGGATGTGGTGCAGGGCAAAGGCAATGTCACCATGCGTCGTCAGGTAGGAACCCATTTGCCGATTCATTTAAGTTCAATGGGGCGTGCCTGTCTGGCTGCAATGCCAGAAGATGAGCGTGATTTTCTACTTGATGCGATTCGCCGTAAACATGCTGAAGAATGGCCACAGATCCAAAAAGATCTGGAGAAGTCATTTAAAGACTATCAGGAATATGGTTTCTGCTTTTCAATCGGTGAATGGCATAAGGATGTCAATTCGGTTGCAGTCCCTTTTGTCCATGAACAGCATGGTCTACTGGTGTTTAACTGCGGCGGTCCAAGTTTCCTCCTCAATGAAGAGAAAATCAAAAATGATATTGCACCACGTTTATTACATATGGTGAATAATATTAGAAATGAGTTGGGATAATACATTTCTCAATTGATTAATTTTAGAAAATAGTAGGTATTTCAATTAAATACCTGCTATAAAATATCTATAAAATTCATTGAAAATAATAATTCTTTTACCTGATAATAATTTATCATTATTTTACAAATACTTAATTAATTCCTCTGTGGTAATTCATGAGTGTTTTTATCACTCATAAGACCTTAATTTAAATTAAAAATAGCTTGATAACTAAAGATGATAAGGGGTATGAAAACTAAGATGAAGACAATTACAACAGCTCTTTCTTTGGCGGTAGTTGTTATAATGGTGACTGCATGTGGTGGTGCAAAATCCTCTACAACAGTGAATACACCTCCGACTAATGGCGGTACTACACCGACTACGCTTGCTTATACCTATGACAAAGCTAAATTTAATGTTGTGGATAACGCTGCGCCTACTAAACAGGTAAGGATCGAGATTGCTGATCTTGATGTTCAAAAGAATGCATATCTGCAACATTCTGTCCAAAAGATATTTAAATACATTCAGGATTATCAGAATGGTACGATCACGGCTGAAGACCTGACCAATGCGGGGATCGCAATTCAAGATCCGTCACCAACATTTTGGCTGATGCTTCAACTGAAACTGATGTAACTGGTCTGGGCGCTTATGCAAAATGGCAATCTGACAAGGGTGTATATGTTTCAGGTAATGTGCAGCTTGGTTTCGGTGATGTTGAGTTTAACCGTACTGTGACTGATGGGCTTGATTCGGTGAAAGAATCCAATAAAGCTGATCTGTTTAAATACGGTGCTTATGCTGAACTGGGTTATGACTTCTTCGCTGACCGTCTGACTGTTTCACCATACATGGCTTTAAGCTATAACGCTGCAAAACTGGATGCGGTTAAAGAAGATACTGTTATTGGTCTGACTGTAAGTGATGTAGATGTGGCTGAAACTAAAGCGCATGTGAGTGTGCGTTTTGACTATGAGCTAAACCAGAATCTTTACCTGACTGGTTATGGTGAGTATGCCAATGCCTTTGATCGTGATAATGGCATGGTCACAATCTCGTCCAATGTAGATAATACAATCCAGTATGGTTATCAGGCTCCGCCCTTTGACAAGGATTACTTCTTATATGGTGTCGGTTTGAACTATACCAGTGGCAGTAAATGGAACTGGTTTGGCGAGTTGACAGGTAATGCATCTAAATCAAGCGATTACCTGATTCAGTTAGGCTTGAAATACCACTTCTAAGTCCTGAAATGAAAAAGCCCTCTTAAGATAGAGGGCTTTTTTTAATTACTGAATTATGATTTTTCAATAATCAGGTGTAGCTTTCACGGATCATGCTGATGGTTTTACAGGGGGTATTTAGTAGATCATTATGGACTTTATTTCTGAAAGTCCTTAATTTCTTTACTCATACTGCAAATTGCAATTTAAGGCTCTTACGTTCCATGCATGATCTGTCTATGTAATAAAAAATAACCGCAGAAAAAGTCTTGAAAACTTTTCTTAAAACTTTATGAAAAATAATGCTTAGGTTAAGATGAACCATCATTTGTAAAAGCATTCTAGAAGACCTATGCAACCATTTGTTCTATATAACTCAGAGCAACGTAAAAAAGTAGAATTTGTGCCTCGTAAAGAAGGTCAGATTGATCTGTATGTCTGTGGGATGACGGTCTATGACTACTGTCATATTGGACATGCACGCACGGTGGTTGCATTTGACTATATTATCCGCTTCCTGCGTAGCCAGGGCTGGAAAGTAAAATACGTACGCAATATCACCGACATTGACGACAAGATTATTAAACGTGCCAATGAAAATGGGGAAAGCATTTCATCACTGACCAGCCGTTTTATTGATGCCATGAATGAAGACTTCGCCAAGCTGGGCTGTCTTGCACCGGATGAAGCACCAAAAGCCACTGATTATATCAATCAAATGCAAAACATGATTGGTACGTTGGTGGAAAAAGGGACTGCATATCCGGCAAATAATGGCGATGTCTATTTCGAAGTTGAAAAATTTGCCAAATACGGTCGTCTTTCAGGTCGTAAACTGGAAGATATGCAGGCGGGTGCTTCTGAGCGTGTCGATGTCGAAGTTGAGAAAAAACACCCATTTGACTTTGTGCTGTGGAAACATGCAAAAGAAAATGAACCTTCTTGGGCTTCACCATGGGGCAATGGTCGTCCAGGATGGCATATTGAATGTTCTGCGATGTCAACCTGCTGCCTCGGCAACCATTTTGATATTCATGGTGGTGGTGCTGACTTAAGCTTCCCTCATCATGAAAACGAGATTGCACAATCTGAAGCAGCGACAGGTGAACAGTATGTGAACTACTGGATGCACGCCGGCTTCATCAATGTCGATGGTGAAAAGATGTCGAAGTCTTTGGGTAACTTCTTCACTATCCGTGATGTGATTGAAAAATTCCATCCAGAAGTAGTGCGTTACTTTATCGTATCTTCACACTACCGTAGCCCGGTGAACTATTCTGATGTAGCCTTAAAAGAAGCGAAAAATACGCTGATGCGTTTCTATCATTCTTTTAAAGCTTATCAGGCAGTATATGGCGAACAGCTGGTTGATACGTTAGATCAAGACTTTGTTGAGCGTTTTAATACGGCAATGCGAGATGACTTCAATACGCCAGAAGCCATTGCTGTATTATTTGAACTGAATAAAGAGCTGAACCGTGCGGTAAAAGACCAGAATCAGGAACAGGCTGCTGTTTATTATTCTACTCTGCGCCATCTCACCAATATTCTGGGTCTGGTACAGCACAATGTCGATGAATTCCTGAAGTCTGATATTGGTCAGGAAGCTTTAGGCTTGTCTGAAGAGCAGATTGAAGATCTCATCCAGCAACGTAAAGATGCCAAAAAAGAGAAAAACTTTGCTCGTGCCGATGAAATCCGCCAGTCTTTATTAGACCAAGGGGTGGTGCTGGAAGATACCCGTCAAGGAACTGTATGGCGTCGTGCCGATTAATTCGACAGTTGAATCAATAGAGAGTTGACAGTTAGCAGAAACTCTCTATAATTCACTCCCATATTGCGGGAATAGCTCAGTTGGTAGAGCACAACCTTGCCAAGGTTGGGGTCGCGAGTTCGAGTCTCGTTTCCCGCTCCAAAATTCAAAAAACCCTGATCGAAAGATTAGGGTTTTTTATTGCCTAATCAAAATATAAAAATAAATTCTTTATTAGGGTGTGTTGACACTTTTAGCTTAAAAAAATAGCGAAGTAGTAAAATCAAATCGCCAAACCCAATTTTACTATTTGCTATGCCTCGTACCATGCTAACAGATCAACACTGGCAAAAGTTGAAAGTTATTCTGCGTAATTTATCCATTCACCACAACTCAAATTTACGCAATTTTATTGAAGCTATTCTCTATAGAATTAGGACAGGTTGTCCGTGGCGAGATA
>NZ_JBHDVN010000052.1:0-19743 GCF_046635365.1 Acinetobacter sp. NIOH-H-8 | reverse complement strand
TTGAAAAATATGGTCGACCTGAAATATTTAATACAGACCAAGGCAGTCAGTTTACCAGTGATGCATTTATTGATGTATTGAAATCAAATGGCATTCAAATCAGTATGGATGGTAAAGGTCGATGGGTTGATAATGTGATGGTTGAACGATTATGGCGGAGCGTTAAATATGAAGAGGTGTATCTCAAAGCCTACAGCAATGTTTTGGATGCGAAGAAGCAATTAAACGCATATTTTGAATTTTATAATTTGAAACGACCTCATTCGAGTCTGGACAAAATGACTCCAGATGAGTTTTACTATGACCAGCTACCACAACAAAATAAGGTAGCTTAACTAGAGCAGAGTATCACTTATAAATAAGCTTTTAGTTGTTCAAACATGTGGGACCACCTCTCTTAATGAAAAAATCCCAATCATTTGGTTCATATGCTCTAACAAACAATTATTTATTATTTCAATTAGTTGAATTGCTTGAAATCGTTCAATTTCGTCTGTTGTTTCATAGTCTGTAAAGCCTTTTAAAGAAGGAAACAATTCGACTGTATATCTCATCCCTGTAGGTAAAAGAAAATTATTAAGCAAGAAGTTATTATCAGGAATGCTGCCATCATTTAGCCAAGAGGTTTGATACTTCTTTCGAGCGTATTCAAAGTCAGCCTCTGAAAAGTGATTATAAAATGGTGCAAATCTTGCTTCACCTGGAGGATCATTTAAGTATTGAGGTTGAGTAATACGGAACAAACTATTATCTAAAAAGGCTAGGTGTTCTGCACTCATATATTTAATTAACATAGATATTTTCTAGAATTTCATTAATTAGTTATTAACGGTATTTTATTCAAATATTTCCAGTTTAAGGGCTTTTATATTTATAAAATTGACAAATTTTTTTTAAAGAAGGTAATCTTCGAATCATTTTTAAAATCGCTTCGGCGCTCTTTTTTATTATCTTTCAAATGACATTTAAGTCGGTTTAACCTGCCAGTTTTGAAGCTCTCCAAGCAAGCTCTGATCCAGTTCAGGGTCATAACATTCCACTCTGTTCCGACCATTGGCTTTAGCCTGATACAGGGCAATATCAGCCTGTTTAATCAGCGCCATTAAATCCGTTTCACTGCTTTCCAGAATGGCCGCACCAATTAAAACGGTGAAATCAAGACGATGCCCATGTTCCAGATTGACCACAATATTTTCGATTTTGTGTCTTAAACATTCGGCAATTTTTAACGCATCATCCAGTGAAGTTTCAGGAAGGCATGCGATAAATTCTTCACCCCCATACCGTGCCAGCACATCATGGCGTCGCATTTTATTGCGTGTGGTCTGTGCAATCAACTGCAATACCTGATCTCCAACATCATGTCCATAACGGTCATTGATCTGCTTGAAATGATCGACATCAAAGACCAGCAAACTGATTGGAGCAGGCTGTTTTAAGATTGTTTTGGATCAGCTGTTGTACCAGATATTCAAAACAGCGTCTATTATTCAGGCCTGTCAGCGAGTCAGTATGGGCGAGATTTTCAAAGGTCTGACGATGATATTCATTCAGGGTATGTTGCAGGAATACCAAACGGGATTTTAGTGTAGAGCTCCAGCTGATATATAAACTGAAGGTCAATACCGGCATATAGATCAGGGAAAACAAGAACATCTGATACAGATCAGCTTGGGTATTGAAATACACACCAATATAAATCACCAGTGTAATCAGACCGGAATTAATCAGGCTAGGCCAGAAGCGAATCTGCACACATAGATTGGCCAGGACAATAAATACCAGTGAAGCATATTGATAAATGAGCGTATGCGGACTTTCAGACTGGTTTAGATTAAAAACCAGATTGCACTTGCCCCGATAATCGAGGTCGGCAACAGCAGGTCAAATACAGGCAAATTCCGGTAAAAATGATACATCCAGATGGTTATCAGCACGATCACCAAGGTATAGCCTAGCTTGGTCAGAATGAGCAAATTCATAATGTTATTCAGCACCAGAATATCGGCAAGGGTGTAGGAGGCATATGCCACCTGTGCAAATAGGTTCACCTGCAACAGATATTTTAGAGTGAGCTGTTTCTGATGGCTAAAGTAGGCAGGTTTTAAAGACCCAGGAATACGAACAAGCGGATCTTGAAGGGCATCCTGAAACAGGAGGCGAGCTTCTTCTTCATATTTATCTGGCATGCCGCCTTCCCACATTAAATCCAAAGAAATGAATAAGATGAATATTTATATTTGTATGAAAAATATTCTATTCTTTTAGGAATTATTTGAAAAGCATCACAAACAAATTTAGGCCTAATTCTTAAATTCTTGTCTAATAATCTTGATTTTGCTATCAGGTTACAAAGCAGACCAAGACTGTTTCGCTTTATGATGAGCGCCAGACTGCTCCTGTTTATTCAAAGGTTTAAATACATTCCAGGGATTTGGAGATAGGGGTTTAGTCGGTTGCAGCATATTAGGATGATAGACCCGAATCCGGTTTCTTCCCGCTTTCTTAGCTTCATAAAGCGCAATATCTGCATGCTTAATCAGGTCTTCAAGCTCCTGTTGCGGAGATTCAAGTTCAGCAATACCGATAGAAATCGTGAACTGGATTTTCTGGTCAGAATTGATGTGCATCACCTGCTTTTGAATCGAACAGCGAATCCGTTCTGCAATCATCAGGCAGTCCTGTAGCTGGGTATCTTCCAGCAAGGCAATAAATTCTTCTCCACCAAAACGTGCCAGTACATCGCTAGAGCGCATTTCTTTACGGGTAATTTCAGCAATCAGTTGAAGCACCCGGTCACCCACATCATGGCCATAGTTGTCATTGATTCTCTTGAAATAATCGACATCAAACATCAAAAGACAGGTGCTGGCAGGCTTTGGCCATTGATGGATTGAACGTTCCGCCATATCCACAAAATGACGACGATTAAATAACTGCGTCAGATCATCAGTATGAGCAAGATTCTTTAAGGTTTGATAGTTCCATTCATCCAGCAAAGTGCGTAAAAAAGAGCGCCGTATGTTGATGATATTATTCCAGTTGATATAAATACTAAAGGCCCAGAGAGGCGTGAAAACAACGGCGAAAATAAAGGCCTGCGATAGACTCATGAGATGGGTTACCCCAAGCATGATAAACAGGGCGATAAAAATAGAACAATACAGCGCACCCTTAAACTCGGTCTGTACACAGAGATTGGTAATTAAAACAAAGATCGCAGAGGCATAGATATAAGTTGACACATGCGGGCTACTCGACAGCAGGAGCAGGCTAATCCAGGTCGCTGCAGCCACAGTCGTGCCCACAGGCAAAATCATGTCCAGAACCCGGATATTCTTTTGATGCTTAAACAGGTAATAGCAGCAAAACATGACAGCAATGACCAGTGATACCCGGATCAGGCCAGACAGGAAAAACATGTCAGGAATAATAAAAATATCGGCAAAGAAATACAGCAAAAAGGCGATCTGCGCCATGTAATTAATCTGGCGAAGATTTTGATGACGATGCACATAAAGATAGTTATAAAAGTACTGCTGGAATTGCGCAGGAATAGGTGCAGCGCGATGTACAAGCGCATCTTCAATTAACTGGCGATTTTGCAGATCACATTCGGCCAACTTTAATGATCTATCCGTGGTCGAGTTTTGAAAAGACATATTCGCCGTTGAATATATATTTTCATTCGAGGATGACATGTCTTGATCCAATCTTATTTTTATTGGGCCCTATTATGAACCAAATGAATAAAAAAAAATCTCCCTAGAATCAGGGGGTAGCACGATTTTTTAAAAAGAAAACGTAACAAAATTTTTGTTTTGTAAACATAAAGCTAGACGGATCACATTTTTATAGATTTCTGATTTTAAAAGTTTATATAAATAAAAATGAGCGTTTCACGTGAAACATGAGCATGATGAATAAGTTGATTTAAACGAACTGATGTAAGGTGCTTGAATGATTATATGATTCATCACCAAGATCTTGATTATAGGATTTAGAAGAATGAAGCCGTTAAGCATTTGAACTGTTCTGATGAGTAGCACATTTTATACGTATCGAAATATTTCTAAAGATAGATTTTGTGGGTAGACGCGGTACATTGTTCTATGAGGTAGACATCTTATGATGATCAGGGAGAGATGTCTTGATGCAGCATATAGCCAGAATGAACTTGCCGAGGTCAGCTCAACCATGTCGAATAATAATGATATTGAACTGTCAAATTCAGATGATTGTGAAAAGTATATCAATCAGTTCATACAGGAAGTTCCTTTACGGCGTGCGGAAATCGGGCAGGGAACAGTCATTAAAAGGGCCTTGCCGAGTCGGCATAAACGCATGATTGGCGCCTGGTGTTTTCTGGATCATGCCGGTCCCACTCAGTTTCCTCAGGGAGATGGTCTGGATATCGGACCGCATCCGCATATTGGCCTACAAACTTTTACCTGGATGATTGAAGGCACCATGATGCACAGTGACAGTCTGGGTAACCGGCAATTGATCCGGCCGAAACAGGTTAATCTGATGACTTCAGGCTATGGCATTTCGCATACAGAGGTTTCACCGGAAACTGAAACCAAGATGCATGCAGCACAGCTCTGGATCGCCCTACCTGATGACAAGATCAATATGGCTCCCGCGTTTGATCATTATCCGGAATTACCTGTAGTCAAAGAACAAGGCATTCAATGCACGGTTCTGGTCGGGGAATTCCTAAATACACAATCCCCGGTTAAAGTGCATACCGAACTTTTGGGGGTGGATCTATTTGCTGCTGAAAGTACCCGTGCCCATTTGAGTTTAGATCCAAGATTTGAATATGGCTTTATGGCCCTTGAGGGTCTGGTAAGTATTAATGGGCATGAACTGACTGAAGATAATATGGTGATTCTTGAGCCGGGATTACAGTATGTAGATGTCGAAATTCATGCGGGTGGGCGAATCTTGCTGATTGGTGGAGAGCCATTTGAAAGCCCTATTTTATTGTGGTGGAATCTGGTTGGTCGTGATGTGGAAGAACTGAAGCTGGCCCGTGAACAGTGGATGATGGGGCACCCGCGTTTTGGCACCATTCCAAGCTATGATGGGCCGCGTATGGAAGCACCAGCATTTCCGGAACATATGCGTGCTTCTCGATAAATCTTTCATATAACTATAAGAACAAAGGATCAGTATGGCCCGTATCGCACTTGCCAAAATACAGAGCTTAACCATACCGTGGCAGGGAGAAATCAGTCATGGTCAGCATCATTATCTGACCGATAAACCTGATTCCTTCGGCGGGCAGGATGCAGGTCCTGCACCTTATGATCTGCTTTTAGGCAGCCTGATCTCTTGCATCATGATTACTTTGCGCATGTATGCTAAGCATAAGGACATTGAACTGGGCGACTTTCAGGTTGAAGCAGAATTTTTTGCGAATAAAGAAGGACAGGAATGGATTGAACGACGCTTAAGTTTCGATATTACTCATGATTCGGCTTTGCAGCAGAAAATTCTGGAGATTTGTGCCAAAATTCCGGTGACCAAAACCCTGTTACGCAGTCTGGAGATTCGGACCAGCCTGATTTAAGCTAAAAGAGGGTACGCTATATCCGGTAGGGAAAATGTAAGTAGACTGATAAACTCTTTAGTTAGAGCCAGACTTTTTGCTATGCTCACGCAGTAATAACAATAAAATCATGAGTCTAATATGCGTGTTTTACATCATCTCGAACAATCAAGATCATTTCGAATCATGTGGGCCTTGGAAGAGCTGGAGCTTGATTATAAGATCAAGTATTACAAACGCCTGCCAAACTATTCTGCTCCGCCTTCTTTGAAACAGGTTCATCCTCTGGGTAAAGCCCCGATTCTGGAAGATCAGAATCTGGTACTGGCTGAGTCTGCCGCTATCTTGGAATATCTACAAGAAACTTATGATTCGACCCATCAGTTTCAACCGATCAGTGCTGAGAACAAGGCGCAATACCGCTACTGGATGCATTATGCAGAAGGGTCTTTGATGCCTTTACTGGTCATGCAGCTGGTGATGACTAAAGTTCCTGAGCAAGTGCCATTTCTGGTACGTCCAGTGGCTAAAACAATTTGTGAAGGGGTGAAGAAGCAGTTTGTGCAAAGCCGTTTAAAAGACCATATCCAGTTTCTGGAAGATCATTTAAGCCAGCATGAATATTTTGCCGGTCGTTTCAGTTTTGCGGATATCCAGATGAGCTTCCCACTTGAAGCCATGCAAAGCCGTACCGGTAAAAGCTATCCGGCGATTCAGGCCTATCTGGAACGAATCTCGCATCGTGCGGCTTATTTCCGGGCCTTATCCAAAGAGCAGGCATTAAAATCTTAAAGCCTTCGCTAAAAAAGAAAAGGTGCGATTTGCACCTTTTTTATTTTTGAATCAATCTGGAAAACTGAGGCGTTCTTTAGGGAAAATCACCTTAAAGGTAGATCCCTGATTTTCACGGGAATCAATTTCGAGCTGGGCCTGATGTTGCATCAGTACGTGCTTTACAATCGCCAGTCCCAGTCCTGTGCCACCAGTACGGCGGCTACGGTCAGAATCTACCCGGTAGAAACGTTCAGTCAAGCGAGGCAAGTGTTTAGGATCAATCCCAATTCCGGTATCTTCTACGACAAAATAGGCCGATTCACCATCATCATGCCAGCCCATGGTCACGGTTCCACCTTTAGGCGTGTACTTGATGGCATTGGTAATCAGGTTACTGAAGGCACTGGCAATTTCCATATCTGAGCCGATCAGGTCACAGTGACTGTCAATATCCAGATTTAGTGTATGGCCATAATCCACGTTATAGGCTTGCGCATCATCAAACAGCTGGTTCATCAGATTAGGCATGTCAATAATCTGGTTCTTGGCAATATTCTTGTCATTTTCCAGACGGGATAGCAGCAACAGGTCATTGACCAGTGCATTCATGCGACGGGTCTGGGACTGCATCTGGTCAAAGGCGCGTTTCCAGCGCGGGCTAATATCTTCCTGATCGGTAAAGGTTTCGATATAGCCACTGAGCACAGTTAACGGCGTACGCAGTTCGTGCGAAATATTATCGACGAAGTCCTTACGCATCTGTTCCAGATTATGCATCCGGGTCACATCATAAGCGACCAGTAAGCGACTTTCACCGCCAAAACGGGTCATTTTGATTTGCACATAATGATCTTCGAATATCGAAGACTTCATTTTAAGGCCATCAGGTGCATCATCAATATGATGATAGTAATCAATGAAATTTGGCTGACGTAACAAACTCAGGATATTACGGCCGCGATCTTCCTGACCAATCCCTAGTAAACGTCCTGCCGCCGGATTCCACCATTCAATCTGCTGGTTTTCATCAATCAGCACTACAGCTTCTTGAAGGGCGACTAGCGAGGATTGTGCACGGTCAATCAGCTCGACCATTTCAGCCTGAACAACGCGTTCCTGACGCTGGGCCCGATAAACATTGAACAGTAAAGCGCCCCAGATTCCGTTGATATTTGGCGGTACATCATAGGGACGGTTCGAGATCCATTCATTGACCAGGTAGAGTGAACGCAACTGTGTACCAAAGAAGGCAACAAAGGCCAGAACGATACAGATCCAGAAATAGCCGACGCCTAGGCCAATACAACTGGCAATTACCAGGAAGAGAAGAAGGAGACGTAAATCTTGCTTGGCAAAATCCCATAAGCTGCTGTAACGAAGTCTTTTGTGCTCGTGTGACAGTTCGGGAACAGGATAGGGCTCATACATAAAACGAGATTTACCTAAAAATAATTAACCGAGTGCAACATCGACACGGGTCGAGAAACGGTAACCGGTGCCACGCACAGTTTGTACATAGCGGTCAGCGCCATAAGGTTCGAGTACCTTGCGCAGGCGACGGATATGCACATCAATGGTCCGGTCTTCAATATAGACGTTGCCACCCCAAACCTGATCCAGCAACTGCGCACGAGTATAAGCACGTTCCGGATGGGTCATGAAAAATGCCAAGAGACGATATTCAGTGGGTCCCATGTCCAGTATAGTATTGCCAAAATTCACACGCTTACTGACTGGATCTAATACCAATCCATTAGCATCAATGGATTTTTCACCACTGAGGGCATTGGAGCGACGTAAAACAGCTTTAATACGTGAAACCAGCTCACGGGTCGAAAACGGCTTGGTCATATAGTCATCGGCACCGGCGTCCAGTCCCTGAACTTTATGATCTTCTTCACCACGCGCAGTCAGCATGATGACAGGAATTTCGGACAGGTTTTCATCACGTTTCAGACGACGACATAGATCGACACCACTGACGCCACCCGGCATCATCCAGTCCAGCAAAATCAATGCTGGACGCTGGTCCACAATCATTTGATGAGCCTGCTTGGCATCTTCTGCCTGTAAACATTGAAAGCCTGCCATATCCAGAGCAGTGTGGATCATTTCACGAATCGGCAGTTCATCATCAACAATTAGAATGTAGTCATCTTTCACAGCGCAATACCCTATTTCATGCAAACGGTGGACCGTTTTATATTTATGACAGGCTTATTACAAAGATTAATTATGACAGTATCATTGCAGAATAGGTAGTTCTGGGACTTTTTGCAAAGATTTGTCACAATTTAAGCTGTTATTTTATAAGAGGGTGTTAATTCAAAGGTTTGTAGATCATTGAAAGCTAGATCTACGTAGACCTTATCCTGATTTAAAAATTATCTAACCGGATCTGCCGGTTTTTCTGTACCTAAAGTGTCTAATAAAGCAAAGAACACCAAGCTACAGGAAGACAGAATTTCTTCCAGTGACTGTTTAAAGCCGCTCATGACCCAGCGAATCGCAATTTGGGTGACATAACCATTAAGTCCGGTCGAGACCAGAGAAATCTCTCGTTCAGAACGATTCAGGTTCGGCATCATCAGCATGACAAAGGCCTGAATCATACGGTCGAAACGGCCCATGGTTTCATGAATCGTAGCCTGATTATGCAGTTCCTGAACCAGCATGGCATCGATATAAATAATTCGTGCCATACCCGGATTGTCACGTAAGGTCGTTAGCAAGGCAGTCAGACCGGCTTCGATCATTTTCTTTGGATCAGAAGAGGCTTGCATCATGGCCTGCATGACATTCTGCTGTAACTGGTCAATCAGCTTGAGGAAAATAGTCTGGAACAGATGTTCGCTTTTCTTAAAGGATTCATAAAAATAACGTTCAGTCAGTTTGGCTTCGTTACAGATATCCTTCACAGTGACCGAAAAGAAACCATGACGACCATACGCCTCGATCCCGGCCTCAATCAGCTTTTCACGACGTGCCTGCTGACGCTCAGCCATGGAAAGTCCTTTAAACTGGCGTTCCTTACTTTTACTTGCTAGTTTTTGTCCTGAATTTACTGCATCCGTCATAAAGACCATAGACTCATGTGCTTGAGATTTTAAGTATCTTATCAATAAATCCGGCTTTGACCTATGCTGAAATTCAAACCTGAAAATTGGCCCGTAGAGACATGCTGGAATTATTGACAATATGGATTGTCAAAACTATATTGAAACAGTGTGCTGTATCCCTATGCGACAGAAAAACAGGCTGTCATGGAAGGGCAGTGTTTTAATCAAGGAAATTCAATGAAAAATTTTAATAATAAAGTCGCGGCCATTACTGGCGCAGGTTCAGGTATCGGCCAGCAACTTGCGGTGCTTTTAGCAAAGCAGGGCTGTCATTTAGCTTTAAGCGATGTGAATGAACAGGGTCTGGCTAAAACCGTTGAGCTGCTAAAAGGTAGTGATGTTCGTGTCACAACCAAAAAGGTCAATGTGGCTAATCTGGAAGAAATGCATGCTTGGGCCGCTGAGGTCGAGAAAGATCATGGCAGCGTGAATATGATTTTTAACAATGCTGGTGTTGCCCTTGGTTCTACCGTAGAAGGCGCCAGCTATGAAGAGCTGGAATGGATCGTCGGCATTAACTTCTGGGGCGTGGTCTATGGCACCAAAGAGTTCCTGCCTTTAATCAAGAAAACCGGTGATGGTCATGTCATCAATATTTCCAGCCTGTTCGGTTTAACTGCCCAGCCAACCCAGTCTGCTTATAATGCCACTAAATTTGCCGTGCGTGGTTTTACCGAATCCTTGCGTCAGGAACTGGATATGGAAAACTGCGGCGTAAGCGCACTCTGTGTACACCCAGGCGGAATCCGTACCAATATCGCCATTGCAGCAAAAATGAATGACAGTATCCGTAGTCTGGGAATGCATCCGGAAAAATCTGCACAGAATTTCAATAAGTTGCTGCGTTGCCCACCGGAAGAAGCAGCCCGTCAAATTCTGGAAGCGGTACAAAAAGATAAACGCCGTCTGTTGATTGGAAATGATGCCAAAGCGATTGATTTAATTCAGCGCCTTATGCCAACTGGCTATCAGAAAGTCACGGCTTTAGCTACCCGCCTCGGCAAGCAGAAGAAAAAGTCAGCTTAAAACACCCTGATCAAAGCCCGCGTAAGCGGGTTTTTTTATGCCCGAAAACTTAAGCAGCTAAAGTATTTTATAAATCAAAAATGGTGCATAAGAATGTCAATAAATTGACAGCGTTAGATAAGCCGATTCGGCATGATGATTTTACAGACCGAAGGTCGACATAATTATAGATAGAGGAAATGATCATGGCTTATGAATATAAACACATCCAGGTACAACCAATTGGTGGCCGTATTGGCGCTGAAATCCAGGGCGTAAAACTGTCAGCAGATTTGGCTGATGAAGTGGTAAATGAAATCAACCAGGCATTATTGCAGCATAAAGCGATCTTCTTTAAAGATCAGCAACATCTAGATGATGTAGCCCAAGAAGCCTTTGCAGCACGTTTAGGCACACCGTTGAATCACCCGACTGTACCGGTAAAAGATGGCTCTGCACATATTCTGGAAATTGATTCACGCGGTGCACGTGCAGACAGCTGGCATACGGACATCAGCTTTATTGATGCCTATCCAAAAGCTTCTATCCTGCGTAGCGTGGTTGCACCCGCAGTAGGTGGCAATACCGTATGGGCAAATACAACCGCTGCCTACAATGATTTACCTGAAGAACTGAAAACACTGGCGGATAGCTTGCGTGTGATTCACAGCAACAACTTTGACTATGCTGCAAAAGTCAGTGTTCCAAAAGAAGCTTTGGAAAAATATAAAAACTACTTCAATTCAACTGAATATGAAACTGAACATCCATTAGTACGCGTTCATCCTGAAACAGGTGAAAAAACCTTGTTATTGGGCCATTTCTTTAAGAGCTTCGTCGGTTATAGCTCAAGTGAATCACGCCGTTTATTCGACCTGTTCCAAAGTTATGTAGAGAAGCTGGAAAATATTGTCAGCTGGCGCTGGAGTGCAGGTGATGTGGCGATCTGGGATAACCGTGCAACGCAACACCGTGCGATTAATGATTATGGTGACCAGCACCGTACCAGATCAGCAGACCCAGGTCCTCGAAGATATTAATCTGGATATTCATGCAGGTGATTTTGTCAGTGTAGTGTGGCATGCTGGCTGCGGTAAATCTACATTGTTACGCTTACTGATGGGTTTGGAACAGCATCAACAGGGACAGATTCTGATTCAGGGAAAACAGCCAGCTGAACATCTTCCAAATCTCAGTATTATCTATCAGGATCATCGGCTGTTTAACTGGCTCAGTGTGACGGAAAATATCCGCATGGCCTTACATCAAATCCCTTTAAGTAAAGAAGAGGAAAATCGAAGAATTCAGGAACAGCTAGAATTACTGCAATTGACGCCGTTTAAGGATGCTTATCCATCGCACTTGTCTGCTGGCATGAATCTGAAAGTGGCCATTGCCAAAAGCCTGGTTACTCAACCGGATATATTATTATTAGATGATCCTTTTGCTGGACTGGACGCGCTGATGCGTCATCATCTGCATGAAGAATTACAGTGAATCTGGAAAGCCAAAAAAATTACCGTGATTTTAGCGACCCAAGATATTGCTGAAGCTTTATTACTGAGCACTTCAGTTGTGGTAATGCAGGCTAATCCTGGACGAATCGAACAGGTTTTAAAGGTGTCTTTATCTTATCCACGCAAGCGCCAGAATACGCGTTTACAGCAGTTGAAAAAAGAAATTCTAAAAGTATTAAATTTCTCAATCGTGAAGGATCAACAGCTGCTACTTACAAGCTCTGGTCAGTTTTGCTGGTAGGCTAGGGTCTTCATTCATTTTAAATTAAACAGAAATCAACAGCGACACAACCTCGCCCATAGTTGTCATTTCCACTAGCACCAATTACCCCAGTGCTTAACTTAAAGAAATAAAAAATGCCCTATCGGGCATTTTTTATAATGGATGGTTTAAGAGGCAACCGCAGTATTTTGTTGCGTAATCACATACTGATTTTCTGGCCGTTTCAGTCCTAAGTTTTCACGCAGAGTTGTGCCTTCATATTCGGTCCGGAACAGGCCACGGCGTTGTAGCTCGGGTACGATGAAATCGACAAAGTCATTCAGACCGGCAGGTGTCGTTGGTGGCAAGACATTGAAACCATCAGCTGCTTCATTTTCGAACCATTCCTGTAGTTGGTCGACTACCTGTGCAGGTGTTCCGATCAGCGTCCAGTGACCGCGAGCAGAGGCAATATATTCATATAGCTGGCGAATGCTGAAGTGATGCTTCGCTGCAATTTCAAACATCATTTGCTGACGGCTAGACTTGATCTCAATATCTTCGAGAGGAAATGGGGCATCCAAATCATAGTTTGAAAGATTAATATCCCCTGCCAGACCAGACAGTAAGCCCAAACCGACATCTGGATGAATCAGACGATTCAGTAATTCATATTTTTCTTTGGCTTCCTGTTCAGTTTTAGCTACAAAGACAGAGACCCCCGGCATTACTTTTAAATCATCCGGATGACGACCGTATTTAGCCAGACGGCCTTTAACATCACGGTAGAAGGCTTGTGCATCAGACAGGCTTTGCTGGGCGGTAAAAATCACTTCGGCATATTTGGCGGCCAGCTCACGTCCATCTTCAGATTGGCCCGCCTGAACAATCACTGGATAGCCTTGTGGTGGACGAGGGACATTGAGTGCACCCTGGACATTAAAATATTTGCCGCTATGCAGGGGTTCGTGCTGTTTAGATGTATCAAAGAAATGACCATTTTCTTTGTCATAGAGGAATGCATCATCTTCCCAGGAGTCCCAGAGCTTCTGTACAACTTCAATAAATTCATCCGCGCGCTCATAACGGACTTTGGCATCCGGATGTGCACTAAAACCAAAGTTCCGCGCGGTTTCAGCAGATATGGTGGTGACAACATTCCAGGCGGCACGACCCTTACTGATATGGTCTAAAGAGGCATATTTTCGTGCCAACAGATACGGTTCTTCATAGGTCGTAGAAGCAGTGGCAATAAAACCAATATTTTGGGTGACGGCTGAAATCGCTGCGAATAAGGTAACTGGTTCAAAGCCCACGACTTTATCGCTATAACCGACCTTCTTATTATGTTTGGAAGCACCATGACTCCAGTTGACTGCCAGACCATCTGCAAGGAAATAGGCATCAAACAGGCCGCGTTCAGCAGTTTTCGCTAATTCAATCGCATAATCAATACTTAAATGATCCTGAGGACGAGACTCAGGATGGCGCCAACCTGCCGCATGTTGCGAAGTCGTTGGAATAAAAGCACCCAGTTTAATTTGTCGTTTAGCCATGAGAAGACCTTGTGTTTTTATACAATACACAGCTTATAACAAGGATCTTAATGGCTGAAAAATATAATAAAAATGAATCCATATAAAAAATATGGATTAAGCAGGAAATACGCTATTTAGAGGTGCTTTGCTAAGGTTTATCCAGTAGTAAGGCTAGAAGATTAAACCAGTGCCTCGATGGTTTTTTTCTTCCAGATAAACTGGTAATACAGGCCTTGCATGATACAAAGACAGACAAAGGCCAAGGCATAACCATACCAGATCCCTTGTAAACCCCACCAGCGGCTGAACATATAGGCAGCTGGTACTTCAATTCCAATAATGGCAATAATATTGATCAACATCGGGACTGTCACTGTGCCACTGGCCCGCATGATCGAAGCAAAAATTGCGCTAGCACCAAAGAACAGAATCGACCATAGGACAATGAAGAGAAGTTGCTGACCTAGGACCACGACCTGCGGGTCAGTGATAAATAGTGCCATCAGATATTTAGAAAACAGATAAGCCATAATCACCAGACTACCTGTGAACAAGATATTCATACTTAAGGCAGTTCGGGTCACTTTATTGAGCAAATCATTTTTACCAGCACCAATGGCCTGTGCCCCAAAGACGGAAGCCGCAATGGCAATAGAAAGGGCAGGGAACTGAATATAATTCAGCACCTGATTCACGGCACCATAGGCCGCCGTCGCTTCTGCACCATAACGGTTGACCAGACCTACAATGACCAGACCAGCGACTGAAGTTGTGACCATTTGAACCCCGGTGGGAATACCTAAGCGCAGGATAATCTTGCTGAGCTGGGGCTGATGACGGATATCTTTGATCAACGCCCAGTCTGGTCTTAGAGGATGACGCTTATAATTTAAATAGAGAATGAGAAATAACAGAACAGCCAAGTTGCCCAGAATGGTTGCAATTGCTGGAGAGATGATCCCCATTTTAGGAAAACCGAAATAACCGGCGATCAGGACTGGTGTCACCACTAAGCCAACGCCAATCGTCAAAGCAGAGGCAAACAGTGGGGTAGTACTGTCTCCGACCCCACGTAAAATTGAAGTATAAATAATATAAATAAAAATCAGTGGGCTACCAGCCAGCATCCATTGCACATAAGGCAAAGACAGGTGCATCACATCCGGATCTGTACCTAATAATTGCAGGATATTTTCAGCAAAAAATACACCCAATAGGGCAATCAGGCTGCCACCAATCAGTGTCATAAACAGGGTAGAGCCAACTACACAGCGCACTTTTTCCAAGTTTCTGGCACCCCAAGCTTGTCCTACCAGAACTGTAGAGCCTGCAGAGAGACCAATCACAAAGGCCATCAGGCAGAATAGAATCGGGAAAAATACTGCCACAGCTGCAATTGCTTGCACGCCCAACATTTGCCCAACAAAAACAGTATTAATCGTACCGGACAAACTTTGCAGGATGTTGGTAACCACCAGCGGTAATAGGAAAATGAAAAATGTTTTCCATAAATTCTGCTGGTGAACCAATGCTTGCTGTGCCATATGACATCCTGTTCTTGATTTTTCATATATTTATCAGGACTAAATTATCCTTGATCCGCATCAAGAACGCCTTAGCTTTTCAGTAACCAATAAGTCTATTTTTTTAAACTTTGGAAAGAATATGTGCTGCTTCTATCAAGGTTTCATCTTTTTTGGCAAAGCAGAAGCGTAATAAGTGTAAATCTTTAGGCGGCTCCTGATAAAACGCTGATACCGGAATCGCCACAACACCGTATTGTTTCGCCAGATAATGGCACATCGACAGTGCATCCAGATCAGGACGAATTTCACTGTAATCCAGATTCTGGAAATAGGTGCCTTGTGATGGCGTCCAGTGAAAACGGGAGTCTGTCAGTGCATGATTAAACAAATCCCGTTTGGCCTGATAAAAACCGGACAGCTCATGGATATGTTCAGAATGTAGCTGCATATATTCAGTCAAAGCCACCTGAATTGGCGTTACACCACAGAAGCTGACAAACTGGTAAATCTGTCTGAACATCTGCATTAAGGCTGGCGGTGCAACACAGAAACCAGTTTTCCAGCCGGTCACATGAAAGGTTTTACCAAAAGAACCAATCACAAAACTGCGTTCACGGAGTTCCGGAAATGATGCTGCAGAATGATGACGAACTTCATCAAATACCAGATGTTCATAAACTTCATCAGACAGAACTACAATATTGCGATCACGAATCAGTTCAATCAGCTGTTGCCAGTCTTGCTCTGTCCATACCGTTCCGGTGGGATTATGCGGTGTATTCACTACAATCATGCGGGTACGGTCATTGATTGCATCTTTGACCTGATTCCAGTCCACAGAAAAACCAGGATATTCTAGAGCGATATGTACCGGTTTGGCACCGACCAGCTTCACGCTTGGCGCATAGCTGTCATAACTGGGATCAAAAATAATGACTTCTTCATCCGCCCGTACCGTTGCCTGAATTGCACAGAAGATTGCAATCGTTGCGCCAGGAGTAATGGTGATTTCATCTACCGGGTCTAGAATGAGCTGGTCACGATGCTGATAAAGATCAGCGACCAGCCCACGTAATACTGGTAAACCATCACCCGGTGCATATTGATTAAAACCATTTTCAGCCGCCCGACTGAGGGCTTCAATCAATTGCGGTGGAGCAGGAAAATCTGGAAAACCTTGTGACAGGTTAATTGCTCCGAGTTTTTGTGCCAAGGCCGACATAGTACTAAAAATAGTAACGCCCAGATTGGGAAGTTTAGAATGTAACTCAAGCATGTCCTTGGCCTCTGGCTTATCCTGTAATCGAGGATGATGTAGGAGATATAAAGTATTCGGCTTTCAGTGTAGCAGTAAGTGAATCAGCAAATAATCAGAAAAATCGAAAAGGTTGAAACAGAATACATCTTCTATTTCATAAGCATAGAGAATATAAGGTCAGGTTAAGGCTATTCGTGGTTAATTCATGTGAAACAAATACCAAGATGGATTGTTCTAAGCTTATTCCCTAAAATCAGTGCGATAAAAATAACCTCAAATAATAATTATAAAATGCTACAGAGTATTTATACGGTGCTTGAAGGCTTGGGTCTAAGCTCACAGAAGCGTGCACTTCATCTCTGATTTTCCAATGAAATTTTAAATTCTCAGGTTCTGATTCAGCGTATTGAAAGCAGGCACTGGATCAATGAGGGGCTACATGCTGAATTACTTTGTCTATCCACTCATCCCTATATTGCTTTAAAACAGTTTATTGGCTGTCAGGTTGCTGTTGATCAGGTCACTGATCAAGGTGAGCTTTTCCGGACTACAGGTATCATTACCGCAGCTAAACAGGGTCATAGCGATGGTGCTTTAAGTGTCTATCAGCTGACTCTCGAAGATGCGACTTCACTTTGGCATAAACGCCGTAATAGTCGTGTGTTTTTGAATAAAAGTGTCAGGGAGATCAGTGAAATTCTGTTTACTGAATGGCAAAAGCGAAGTGGCTTATTTGCGAAAAGTTTAAGTTTGGATCTTTCCGGACTAAATCGTGAATATGATGTACGGCCATTGGTCATACAGTCCAATGAAAGTGATTATGACTTTCTGACCCGCTTATGGCGTAGTGAGGGTATTAACTGGCTGATTGATGAAAAGGAATTAATCATTTCAATATCAGCTCGAACCATTCAGCCACAAGTCCTGCGTCTTGTTGATGAGCAGCAATATTTTCAAGCCTTAAAGCGCCGTTCTATCCGCTTCCATCGCAGTCATGCAACTGAGCAATTCGATACTATCACCAGCCTAATCGCTGAGCGACAACTTGTACCAAACAGTGTTGCATTGCAACGCTGGCAAGCTATAGATCTGGAGCAGGAGCAAAACCAGCAGTTGGTGAATATTCAGCAAAGTAGTGTTCAGGATCATACCAGTTTAAGTCTGGAAGATGTCTGGAACATCAGCCCAGCTTGGACCAGTGACCTAAATAGAGAAGATCAGGCTACATCATCCAGTCCAGCTCAACTGGATCAACTCAGTCAGCAACTTAGTCACTATCATGCCATGCAGTCCAAATATTTTAAGGCCAGCAGTAGTGTTCGTGATGCCCAAGTGGGTTACTGGTTTGAACTGCATGATCATCCCGAAATTGATCAACATCCGTGCAATGAGCGTGAATTTTTAATTTTGGGCAAACACTTCTATAACCAGAATAATTTACCAAAAGACATTTTGCTACAGGTGGATCAGCTCATGCTGTCCAGTCGCTGGAAAGTTCTGGATGACGAGAGACAAGGCAATGAGCTGTATTTAATTCGTCGAGATATTCTGGTGATACCTGAATATCATCCACTACAACATCGGCCAATGGCCTATCCACAACGGGCGAAAGTGGTAGAGCCTGAAGGTGAGACTATTTATGTCGATGAATGGGGACGCGTGAAGGTTCGTTTTTTATTTACCCGTAGTGAAGATCATCAGCATGATGGTGGTGCTGGTGCCAATGATAATGACACTGATTCGGCCTGGGTAGATGTGCTAACGCCATGGGCAGGTGAAGGTTATGGCGCCCGATTCCATCCACGTATCGGGGAAATCGTAGTGATTGATTTCTTCGAAGGGGATATTGATCGTCCCTTTATTGTTGGACGTATTCATGAAGCTGAACGTTATCAAACTATGTTTGATAAGAAGGGGCAGTTGCCATTCACTAAAAAACTAAGTGGTATCCGTTCTCAAGAGGTGGAGGGTGAAGGTTTTAACCAGCTTCGCTTCGATGATACAACTGGACAGATTAGTGCACAGCTGCAAAGTAGTCATGGGGCCAGTCAGCTAAATTTAGGAAATCTAAGTCATCCAAAAGAAGATGAGGCTAGCGACGGGCGTGGTGAGGGCTTTGAGTTAAGAACAGATCAATGGGGAGCACTTAGAGCGGGAGCTGGCTTGCTTCTCTCTACCTATAAACAAGAAAATGCCAATGCCAATCACTTAAATGCCAGTCCTGCGAAAAGCCAGCTTGAATCTAGTTTGAATCATAGTAAAGCCTTAAGTGAGATTGCCAAAAATCAGCAAACAGATCCCTTAGAAGGGTTAGATCATCTGAAAAAATTTCTGGATCAGATTGAACAGCAAGATCAAAGCAAGGCTGAAACCTTTAAACAGGCTTTAATGCTGCTGTATGCACCGAATTCAATTGCACTCTCAACTAATGAAGATCTGTATCTTTCAGCTGATTAACCACAGTGCTGCGGATAATATTAATTTTTCCACACAGAAATCTTTGATTGCTCACGCTCAGGACAAGATCAGTTTGTTTTCAGCTCAACAAGGATTAAAAGCCATTGCGGCAAAGGGGAAGGTCGAACTCCAGGCACAAGATGACGCAATAGAAACAATTGCTCGTCAAAAAATAAAAATTATTTCGACTGAAGAACGAATTGAAATTATAAGCCCTAAAGAAATTGTGCTTACTGCTGGTGGTTCTCAGTTAAAGATTAATGGACAAGGTGTATTTGGAGTAACAGGTGGGAAGTTTGAGTGTAAAGCGGGTCAGCATATATTTAAAGAAGGAGCCAAAACTATTTATGAGATTCCTGAGTTGCCTAAATCTGGACCATACGCTGTAGATTTTTTATTTAATAGTTTAGGTGGTAGTGGAATTGAAGGTGCTGAAGTAACTATGTTTATACCTGAAAATAAGGAAATTTTATGGGAAGGTAAAACTGATTCTAATGGTAAAACGCAATTATCTATTTCTCAAGAATGGGTTGCTTATGAAGCATTGGTAGGATTTAAGCAATGGTCAAATATCTTTGAAGATTTAGATACTAAAGATTTAGAGGAGGAATTTGATGTGGGTGAGCATGGAATTCAAATTGAAGATATTCAATAATTATAAAGGGGCAGAGTAAAACTTGAAGTGCGACATAAACCACCTAATTAATTTAAAGGGTTTATGGAGTATATAAAATTGTCATACCATCATCTTAACTTTGAAGATCGTACTGCATTAATGCTTGAGTCAAGA
>NZ_JBHDVN010000051.1:0-19861 GCF_046635365.1 Acinetobacter sp. NIOH-H-8 | reverse complement strand
AGCACGTAGTGTTCATGGATTTCTAGGAGGGATTTACGCGTCCTTGTGTGCATATCAACTGATCCATAAAAATAAGCCAACAATTCAAATTATGAAGTCATCGGCTTAAGCAGGATTCGGGTTATATAGGCTTTATCTTTTGATGAGTTAATTGTAAGTAAAATGAGGCATTATAAATAACTCAATTGAATCGCTACAAAATATGTAATGATTCTCGATTTAAACTAAATAAAAAAATATTTTAATAATAAATATTAAATTTAAAAACAATAATTTATATCGGTAAAAATATATATTTTATTTTAAAGTCTTCCCGAATATCCCCCTTTTTACCTGCTTGCAATTAAAGCTTTTCAGTCACATGATTAAGTGATCAAGGCTGCATATCAAGTGAGTAAAATCATGACGCCTGAACAACGCTTCCAAGCCATTTTGGCCCAATCCAAGCAGCATGATGAAGAAAAATCCCAGCGCTCAAAGCTGGAAAATAATCTGATCGTGCTCAGTCATGAACTGAAGGAACTCGCAGAACGCATTGAGGAACAAGTCACTGATCTCATCTTCGCTGAAATGGATCATTTTCTAGAATCTCAAGGCTGGAATTCAGAATTTATTAATACCAGAAATAAAAGATATACCCTGAATGAAAAAAATATTTATCTCAGCGCACTTAAGCCAACGATTGGAAAATTTTTATTTGTGATCAAGCATGACCTATTCGAAAGTACTGAACATCAGGTGGAAGCCTGCTTTAAGGATAGTACGACCTTGAGTCATTTTAAAACTGCCATGCAAGGTGGAGATCTTAAAAATGATATTCCGATCAAGGCACTTGAAGAATGGTTAAAAGGCTTACAGTTGACATTGCAAAAATTAAAAGCTGAAAGTCACAACCTTCAAGCTGATGGTCTGACCTATGAAGTGATTAAGGTTGGTCAGATCCATCATAAAAGACTGCCTAACTTTATCGAAGCCTTTTTATCCATTCTGGAGCATAGATAAGCCTGTTTAAAGTTAGGGTTAGTTTTTAAACTTTATTTACAGGCGCTGTAATTCATTGACCGCACTTCCCTGTTCTGCGAGCCATTTTGCGCGTCGCTGGAACAAGGCTGGAGCAGCCTGATTGACCTGATCAATTAAGATTTGCAGATCAGCACGTACCAGTTTTCGGTTTTCTACTACTATCTGACCGTTCACCATGGTCATGTGCACATCCTGTCCCTGTACTGCATGTACCAGATTGGTATGTAAATTAAATAACGGGCCTTGATCAATCAAGGGTGTCATTCTTGGGGTCGCAATATCTACTGCAATCATATCGGCAAGTTTTCCAGCTTCTAACGATCCAATCTGATCCTGCATACCTAAGGCTTTGGCACCTGTCCGAGTTGCCATCTGACAGACTGACCATGAATCGAGTGCTGCGGCATCTAAACCAGAGAACTTCGCCAGTAAAGAAGCAGTTTTCATTTCTTCAAACATATCTAGATTATTATTTTCTTTCTCGCCATCAGTACCCATTCCTACTGCAATGCCATGTTTAAGCATTTCCGTAATGGGTGCAGCCCCAGATGCCAGTTTCATATTCGAGATCGGATTATGTGCGACACCAACATTATAGTGTTTTAAAATTTCGATCTCTGCTGAATTGGCCCAGACACAATGCGCTAACAGGCATTGAGGTACATCCAGCATGCCCAATTGTTCCAGCGTCTGGATCGGACGCACGCCATAACGCCGGAGATTTTCTTCAACATCAAACTTGCTTTCATTGCTATGCGTGTGAAAACCAGTCTGATATTCATGACACATTTTCTGAATACATGCCAAGGCCTTTTCTTCAGCATAAAACAGATGCTCTAGGCCCACCCAGACCTGAATTCTCCCATTTGCAGCTTGATGCCATTTTTGAATTAAAGCTTCATTGCTGTTGAGGGTTTCAAAATAGTTGTGATCTGGATGTTCAGCCACATAAGGCACCAATACTGCACGTATACCTAATTGCTGTGCGGCCTCAGCACTACCTTCCATATAACGCCACATATCCACAATAGTAGTCGTGCCGGATAGCAGCGCTTCTGCATAACAGAGGTAGGAGGCAATTTTGGAATCTTCGGGAGTCACTACCCGATGCATCGGATCAATAAACTGTTGCAACCAGTCCCAGACTGGCAAACCCTCGGCTGTACCGCGCAGTAAACCTGAGTGACAGTGGGTATTAATCAAGCCCGGCATCAATAAACTTTTAGGATACTGGGTAACTGCAGCTTCAGGATATTGCTGAGTTAATTCCTGTAATGTTCCTACCTGCTTAATAAGAGCACCATCAATCAGGAGGGCACCATCTTTAATACAGTCCAGGTTGGAGTTCATGGTCAGGACATAATCTGCGCTTATAATTTTCATAAAGTAATTCCTGAGATTTGTCCGATTAAGGGCTAAAGGTTTTGCCGAGTGACGCTGGTAAATTGAGTTTCAATAACTTGTTGTCACGTGAAATGAGGACTAAGACGACAATGGTTGCGATGTATGGCAATGCCGATAACAGTTCATTCGGTACTTCTAGACCCAGCGCTTGGGCATGAAACTGCAAAATCGTTACACCACCAAATAGATATGCACCTAACATCAAGCGCGTTGGTTTCCATGCAGCAAAAACCACTAATGCAATTGCAATCCAGCCACGTCCTGCGACCATATTTTCAATCCACATTGGGGTATAAACCGTAGATAAAAATGCACCACCAATACCAGCCATTGCACCGCCAAACATGACTGCACCATAGCGAATCGCTAGCACGTTATAGCCCATGGCATGTGCACTTTCTGGAGATTCCCCAACAGCTTTCAGTAACAGGCCTAAACGGGTTTTACTCAGTACCCACCACACCAGCACAAAAGCAAGAATGGACAGATACACCACATAGTTTTGCTGGAACAGGACTGGCCCTATGAATGGAATATCAGCGAGTCCCGGAATTTTTAGGTTTTCCAGACCCGGTAAGGCCGTACTGACATAATTCTGTCCTAGAAAGGCTGAAATCCCGATCCCAAAAATAGTGAGTGCCAGACCACAGGCGGATTGATTGGTGCTTAAAGATAAGGTAAAAAATGCAAAAATTAGTGCCATCAATGTGCCTGCCAATCCGCCCATAAATAAGGCGCTGGCGACACTGGCTTCATACTGGCTAGCGAAAGCAAATCCAGCAATGGCACCGACCAGCATCATGCCTTCTACCCCAAGATTGATGACACCGGTACGCTCTGCTACCAGCTCACCCAGCCCGGCAAAGATCAATGGCGTTGCCGCAGCGACAGTTCCGGCAACAATTGCGGTTAATTCAATACTCATGTTGTTATCCTTCTTCTGTCTGGATCAGGCTGCTTGCGCAGTGGTCATGGTTTTTTTGATTTTCTTTTTGGTAAAACGGTAGCGGTTTTCAATCAGGGCATCTGAAGCCAACAGGAAAAATAAAAGCAGGCCCTGGAAAATTCCGGTAATCGCGACTGGGAGTTGCAACTGCATTTGTGCCAGTTCGCCACCTAAATAGATCAGCGCCATCAGGAAACCTGAAAGTACGATTCCAATGGGATTTAGTCGGCCCAGATAAGCCACAATAATGGCTGCATAACCGTATCCTGGTGAAATATTCGGATTGAGCTGGCCGATTGGACCTGCAACTTCACAGATTCCGGCAATCCCCGCCATCAGACCTGAAATTCCCAAACTTAACCAGATGGCTTTTTTTGCTGAAAATCCTGCATATTGAGCTGCCAAAGGTGCCTGACCACTGACTTCCAGTTTATAAGCCATCAGACTCTTACGGATAAAAACCCAGAACAGCACCACTGCGATGATCGTGATAAAAATTGAGGCGTTAATCCGTGTGCCTTCCATAATCAGCGGCAGGGTCGCGCTTTCCGAGAACATTACGGATTGTGGAAAGTTCATGCCATCTGGATCACGCCATGGACCATTAACCAGATACATGAGCAGGAAAAACGCGACATAGTTCATCATTAAGGTGGTCAGGGTTTCTTGTGCATTAAAATGGGTTTTTAGCAGTGCTGGAATCAGGCCCCAAATTGCACCACCAATCGCACCCATAATCACCATCAAAGGTAAAATCCACCAGCCGATCTGCTCATGAAACAGGATAGCGATACCGCCACCAAAGATGGCTCCCATAGCCAACTGCCCCTCGGCACCAATATTAAACAGACGTGCACGAAACCCAACAGCTAAACCTAAGGCAATTAAAATCAGCGGACTGGCTTTAATTATCAGTTCACTCAGGTTATAGACTGAGCTTAGCGGCTCAATAAAAAAGATATATAAAGCCTGAGCAGGATTCACTCCAAGCATTAAAAACAATAGGCTACCTACTGCCAGCATGGCGAGTAATGCAAGCACGGGTGAAAGCCATTTCATCAATTGAGAAGGATGTTCTCTAGGTTCTAATAAATGCATATTTACACCTCTTCTCTACGCATGCGCTTCATGGACAGGCTCGGATTCAGCCAATATTGCTGGATCTGCCTGAATACCTGACATGAGCAGGCCAATCTGTTCTGCATTGGTATTTTTAGCCGGGACAGGTGCTGACAGCTTTCCACCAGCCAGAACACAAATCTGGTCGCTAATTTCAAACAGTTCTTCCAGCTCTTCCGAAATCACTAAAATCGCAACGCCTTGGCGGGAAAGATCAATCAGGGTTTGACGGATAAACATCGATGCGCCGACATCAACGCCCCAGGTTGGCTGGGAGATGATCAGCACTTTCGGCTGTTGCAGGATTTCACGCCCTACAATAAATTTTTGCAGATTGCCGCCCGAAAGGCTGCGGGCTTCCGCTTGTGGCCCTGCGGCTTTTACTCCGAATTTTTCGATACATTGCTGGGCAAAAGCGACAGTTTTCTCAAACTGGATAAAGCCCCATTTGTTTAAACCCTGACGAAAAGCAGTCAATAAAGTGTTTTGTGCCAATGTCATATTCGGCACAGCACCACGACCTAAACGCTCTTCCGGAACAAAGCCCAAGCCTAGATCACGTCGCTGACCTGCACTGAGTTCAGAAATGTCATGATCTAATAGAAAGACTTGACCTTTTTTCGCCGTTTGCTCACCGGAAAGCAGAGCCAGTAATTCAGATTGACCATTACCCGAAATACCAGCAATGCCCAGAATTTCACCGGAATTTAGGTTGAGTTGAATATTGGATAAGGACACGCCAAAAGGATCATCAGTTTCGTAATTCAGGTTTTTCACCTGAAACAGCGTGCGATGTTCGCCTGTATATTCAGCATGCGCATAAGTCGGCAATTCCCGGCCAATCATTAATTTGGCCAGTTCACTGGTACTGTTTTCAGAAGGCAGTACATAGCCGGTGACTCTACCATTACGCAGAATCGTTGCTTCATCACAGAGTTCTTTGATTTCATGCAATTTATGGCTGATATAAAGAATTGAGACACCTTGCGAAGCCACCAGTCGCAAAGTTTTAAATAACTGACGTACAGCTTGTGGAGTTAAGACTGAAGTTGGTTCATCTAAAATGAGTAAGGAAGGATTTTGGAGTAGACAGCGGATAATTTCGACCCGTTGTCGCTCACCAACCGATAAAGAAAAAACTTCACGCCGTGGATCTACCGGCAAGCCATATTGTTCTGATACTTCGGTAATTTTAGCCGCTAAGCTTTTTAAATCTATTTTCTCATCCAAACCTAATAAAATATTTTCAGCCACAGTCATGGTTTCAAACAGTGAGAAATGCTGGTACACCATGCCAATCCCCAGTTTTCTGGCCATCGACGGACTTTCTATCTGTACTTCTTTGCCATTCCAGACGATATGACCGCTATCTGCTTTGGTGGCGCCGTAGATGATTTTCATCAAGGTGCTTTTACCAGCACCGTTTTCACCCAGGATGGCATGAATTTGCCCGGGTAGGACTTTTAAATTAATACTGTCATTTGCTTTCAATGAGTTATAGCTTTTGCTGATATTGATCAGCTCCAGTCGTGGAATTTGCTGCTCATTGAGCGATGACGTTTCGATGTCATTTGACATGTGAGGCAGATCGCTCATAACTCAGTCTCCACTCATTTTGGCCCAGTCCATAAAGTGATTCATGGACTGGGGGTGATTTTTCAGGATTTACTTTCTTTTATTTTTAAGTCATACACATAGTGAAAGAATTATTTAGGCAATGAACCTTCAACTCCTTTCACATAGAAGTTCATTTTTCCAAGCGCTTCATCTGTCATTTTGCCGCCTTTGGCAATCACCAAAGTTCCATCTTGTTTATAGATTGGACCCTGGAATGGATGCAATGTGCCTTTATGAATTGCACTTTGTGCATTTAGAGCAGACTGTTTCACCTTGGCAGGAACAGCAGGCCCGAAGTTTTCAATTTTCACTGCATCCTGTTTTACGCCATACCAGAGAGCGGCAGGTTTCCAGGTTTTATTCGCCACTTGCTGTATGGCTGGGGTATAAATTTTTTCCCAGTGCAATACTGAAGCAGCCAGATGCGCTTTAGGACCAAATTTGCTCATGTCTGAATCCCAACCAAAGGCATAAACGCCTTTTTGTTGAGCCGCTTGCACGACTGCTGGCGAATCTGTGTTTTGCATCAGCACATCAGCTTTTTGAGAAATCAGCGCCAAAGCTGCATCACGTTCTTTACCTGGGTTAAACCATGAGTTCACCCAGATGACTTTGGTTTTGACTTTAGGATTGACGCTTTGTGCACCCAAGGTATAGGCATTAATATTACGAACCACTTCCGGGATCGGGAATGAGGCTACGACACCCAAGGTATTAGTTTTGGTGGTTTGCCCTGCCACTACACCCAGCATGTAAGCCCCTTCATAGGTACGTACATCATAGATGCCTAGGTTTTTCCCCTGCTTATAACCGGTCGCGTGCATAAATACGGTATTGGGAAACTGCTTCGCGACTTTTTCCATCTGGTTCATATAACCAAAAGAGGTCGCAAAAATTACTTTATTGCCCTGCTGTGCCAGATTACGAATCACACGTTCAGCATCGGCCGTTTCAGGTACATTTTCGATATAAGTTGTCTTAAATTTTCCGCCCAAAGCTTTTTCAGCTTTAATACGCCCCTGATCATGAGAATATGTCCAGCCATGGTCACTGGTTGGCCCAATATATACAAAAGCCGCTTTATCTGCTGCAAAGCTCTGGCTGCTGACCCCAAAGCCGATAATTGCAGCGGCAATTACAGGCAGTGAAAATCTTTTCATCATCTTTTTTTGTTTGGACATATTCAGCATATAGTGCCTCCGTGAATGCCATTTGAGTTTTATAAATAGCGGCTTTAAAAGATCTGAATCGAAATCAAATATTTTACTGATTGCTATATTTCTATTAATTAGCAACTTCTATTCCAATTCACTCCAAAAAATAGAACAGGTGGATTGCAAGACACTTATAATTTTTAGAATGATCTGTTCTTTTATTTATTTTTATGAATTACAGATATTTAGAACAAATTATTTGGTATAAAAAGTTTAATAGTTAAGAAAGTAAGCCGAAAAATATAGATCTCAATCTAAGTCAATGAGCAAAGCTGCTAGAAAACCAGACTTAGCTCAAGACTAAGAAATTAATAAGATTGAATATTTAAAAATTCTTGTGATTTTCTTTTGATCTGCGCTAGATAAGTGCGTTAGGTCTAAATCTTGTGCGCCAATAAATGGCTTATCGTTGGCAATGTACTGAATGGATAAAATGGATTTTTAAAAATAGAAAATTAAGGAAAGTATTTTTTAGAAAATAGAGACTGGATTGCAGCATTTTAAATTGAGCCCACAATCCGTAAAATCTGTATTTATGATCTTATAAATAAAATGAAGCAGGCTTATGAAAAGAATAATTTCAAATCTTCATCGAGATCGAGATGACCAGAAGTCTTTTTGCAATTGAACCGTTTCCTGTTCAAGTTCCATGATTGGTCCAATCAGCTCAATATTCTTCTGACCATGAGCAAAAACATACTCAGCAGAAACACTCATGGTCGGATTCTCATTGTGGTTTCCAGTACATTGCAATAATTTTTCTTCCGTCATGGCATAGACCACCCGTCCGATATTGGCCCAATAAATCGTTCCAGAACACATGCAGCAAGGTTCAACTGCCGTATATAAGGTGCATTCAGCCAGATAATCCGGCGTAAAATTGCTGGCTGCGATCCGGGCTAAAGTACTTTCTGCATGGTTGACCGTATCAATATTACATTGGGTCAGTAAAACCGTTTTATGATCAGGCGCGACCAGGACTGCACCAAAAGGATGATGGCCTAAAGACATTGCCCGCTTGGCAACCTCATTGGATAATCTTAAAAAAGATAGCATTTGCTCATGGCTAGGCTGTGGCATAAATTACTCTAAAATTAGTAGTTCAATGGTCATAGCTCCTCTAAAAAGAGGATTTTCGACATATATGGAATAAAAAAAGCACCCCAACAGACCAGGGTGCATAAAGGAGGAAATTTAATTTAAACAATATAGCGTTTGCTTAGGCCCCATTCCCCCAGAATGCGGCGATAAGTTGTCGAAGAACGGTCAGCTTCAAAATGTGCTTCCATAGTGATATCCAAAGGTAATTCTTCTGGTTTCTGGCTTTCGACCATGTCCTGATCTTCAGCAAAAATTTGTGCGTTAAAATCGTAAACCGCTTGCAGATCACCAGTCGTATCAAAATTACGGGTCAATGGCACAAATAAACGGGTTTGATTATGAGATACCGGACAGCAGGCATTTAGAATTTTCAGGATGCCATTTTCCGGAAAATGCACCGTTAAAATCGCTGAAAATGGTGGATAAACATCAAACACACGTTTCCACAAAAATCCTTCTGGTGCCAGATGATGCAAGCCATGTGGATAGTTGCTGACATCGCTGACATATTCCGTATGCAAGCCATAAGGGGTGCGTACAGTTGAATACTTTTGCACGATCGGGTTATCACGAGAAGCAAACGATTCATGATGCACCCAGGCAAAATGCGCCACATCAATAAAGCCTTCCAGCTGCCGGCCACTTGAACCACCGATATCAACAAATGGCGGTAAGATCGATTGGTGCTCTTCGCTCTCCCAGGTATCCAGATCAGGGAAATTAGCTTCTGCCTCATCCCGGCTAAACAGGCTTGTCCAGACCAGACCGTATTTCAAGACTACTGGAAACTTGGTTAAGGTAAAACGATCCGAAATGTTAGTCAGTTCTGGTTGAGCCGGTATTTTGGTGCATTTTCCTTGAGTGTTGTAATGCAGACCGTGATAAGGACAAATGATTTCTTCACCCTTTACCCAGCCTTTGGTTAATGGCACCCCACGATGCGGACAGATATCACGAACCAGATGAATGCTGCCACTCTCAGTTTGATATAGGGCCATCTTCACATCCAGAAGTTGTACCTGCTGTGGCGTAATACTCACATCCTGAATACGGGCAACTGGATACCAATGCTGAGCCAGGATATTCCAGTCTGATGGGTCAAAGCCGCTACAGTGCGGTTGACTGAATAAATTAAGCACCGGGATCGCATTCATAGTTCACTCACAAATATTTATCGCATGACAACGGCTTAAATTTTTATCTCATTAAGCTGCCTAGTTGTTCTTTAATAAAATTAGCCAAATGCCTGTTCTGCTGTCTATTAGAATGTTTCGTAGCCCATGTTCCAAAAAATAGAACACAAAACTTTTACCGTTCCATTTCTTTGAAAATTGGCACAGAAATCGCTTATCCACTTGCATAGAACCAGAATCACTTAGTTTCCAGCTGAAAATTATGTGATTAAAACGATATGCAGGTGGATTGACGTGATTTTATGAATATTACTTTTTCAAGATTTTCAGAATATTTTATTGCCGTAGCCAAAACAGGCAGCCTCAGAAAAGCAGCTGATCAGCTTTATATTTCTGTCTCCGCGATTCATCGTCAGATTGCTCTAGCAGAAGAAGAATTTGGCATCGTGCTTTTTGAACGGTTGCCGAGTGGCCTGAAGCTGACATTAGCGGGTGAATTGCTGTATGCAGATTTACTCAAATGGCAAAAAGAATTCCATCAGACCTGTGTACGTTTTGATGAAATTCAGGGTTTATCACGCGGCAGCATTGAACTCGGACTCATTGCGGCACTCAGTGACGGTTTCGTTTTAGATTCTCTACAATATATGTATGAAAACTATCCCTGGATCAATTTCAATATCCAGATTCAGGAAAGTGATACCGTCTCTAAAATGATTATGGATGCTGAAGTTGATTTTGGCATTCTGCTCAATCCTAAAAGTCATAATCAGCTCGAAGTCATGTCTTTTGTGGAAATCCCGGTTGGATTTGTGATGGCCAAATCTCATCCTTTAGCTCAGGCAGAAAAAATCTATTTTTCCGACACTTTATACTTTAAGCATCTCATTCCCTGTGCCCCTTTAATCATTCATGACTATGTCTATAGCCTGTATAAACATCACCAATTTATGCCACAGCAAAAGCTGGAGTGTAATGACATTCGCATGATTACCTCTCTGGCAGAGCGCAACTTAGGGATTGGGGTACTGTCCTATATCGATGCTTTGCCTTATTTAGAACGTGATGAACTGGTGTTTAAACCGATCATTGAAAAAGGTATGCATCCACTGACCCTTGCCCTTTGTGTGGCACCGAAACGGCAAATTTCCCGTATCTCACAAATCATGATGAACTATCTGATCGACCAGATGGAAGATTTGAAAAGCAAATTACAACAGCTCAATGCCTCATGTGCTGCCTGATTCATGTGCAGCACAAATAAAACTTATTGGAAAAAAGATATGACAACCTTATGGATTAAAAATCCTCTTGCTGTATTTACCGCAAATGATCTGGATGCCCGTGGTGGCTTGGTCATCCGCGATGGCAAAATTATTGAACTGGTGGCTTTGGGACAAACCCCAGCATCGCCTTATGACCAGTTCTTTGATGCCCAGAATTTGGTGATTACACCGGGACTGATTAATAGCCATCATCATTTTTATCAGACCTTGACCCGTGCTTGGGCTCCCGTGGTCAATGCTCCGCTATTTCCATGGCTAAAAACCTTATATCCGGTCTGGGCTAAATTGAATACTGAACAACATTATCTAGCCACTCAAATTGCATTGTCTGAATTACTGCTTTCCGGTTGTACCTTTGCTGCGGATCACCATTATCTGTTTCCACAGCAGCTGTCCGATGCCATTGATGTTCAGGTTGAAGCATCAGAACAATTAGGGATTCGGGTCATGCTGACCCGAGGTTCCATGAGTCTGGGTGAAGATTCTGGTGGCTTGCCACCGCAGCATACCGTACAGGATATGGACACCATTCTGCTGGACTCAGAACGGTTGGTGCAGAAATATCACCAGCGTAGTGCTGATGCGATGGTCAATATTGCGCTTGCACCATGTTCACCATTTTCAGTCACCCAAGAAATTATGCGAGAAAGTGCTGCACTGGCAGAAAAACTGGATGTACGTCTGCATACCCATCTGGCCGAAACACTGGATGAAGAAGAATTTTGTCTGTTTAAATTTGGCATGCGCACCGTCGATTATCTGGAAAGTGTAGGCTGGCTTAATTCCAGAACCTGGCTGGCGCATGGCATTCATTTTGATGCCGATGAGATCCAACGCTTAGGGCGGGCTCAAGTCGGTATCTGTCATTGTCCACATTCCAATATGCGTCTGGCTTCAGGGATTTGTCCAACCATGGATCTACTGGAAGCAGGTGCAGTCATTGGTCTAGGTGTGGATGGCTCTGCTTCAGGTGATGCCTCTAACCTGATTCTGGAAGCTCGGCAAGCGATGTATTTACAACGTTTAAAATATGGTGCAGAAGTGATTACGCCTGAACGTGCTTTAACCTGGGCCACACAAGGCTCGGCACAGGTACTGGGACGTGAAAGGCACCTAGGACAAATCGCAGCAGATTTTCAGGCAGATTTAGCGTTTTATAGTCTGGATGATGTGCGCTTTTCAGGGATTCATGACCCGATTGCCGGTCTGTTACTGTGCGGTGCAGACCGTGCCGAACATGTCATGGTGAATGGACAATGGGTCGTTAAAGACCGGGAAATCCTGAATCTGGATCTTGAAGTAGTTCAAGCTGCACATCGTCAGGCAGCGAAAGCTTTACTTGCTGCCTAAAAAATCTATTAGCGAATTCCTGTTATTTAAATATAAAAAGCCCTTCGATATGAAGGGCTTGTTTGCCAAGAGGTTAAACGCAAAATTAATCTAAAGGATTACCAATAATATTACTGATAATGCCTTTCATGATATGCGGTCCCTGCTCTTTACGCAGTTCTTCATACCATTCTTTGGTCACGGCTTCATCTTTCATATGTGTCACATCACAGCGTTTACGTGCACGCAAGACCAGCTCATTGGCACGCTCATTGCGTTTGTTCTGATAGCGTTTCAAGGCATCTTCCAGACCCAGCGTATTAATCTGTAAAGAACGAGCCAGATAGATTGCATCTTCCATGGCCTGGCAACCACCCTGACCAATATCCGGTGTGGTGCTATGTGCGGCATCACCAACAATTACAACACGACCTTTATAGAACTGGGCAAACGGTTCAATATCATGAATTTCAACCCGATTGGTTTTCTGTTCATCCAGCGCGTCAATCAGATGCTGAACCGGCGCACACCAACCTTCAAAATACTGTTTCAATAAGGTTTTATATTCTGCCCGATTATTCTCTAAACCGACCGGCAACGGTACATCAAAGAAGAAATAGAATTTTCCGTCTGCCACAGGCATCAGCGAAACGCGCTTACCTTGTCCGACAAATGTGGTCCATTGATCTGCCGGAGTAAGCTTTTCTGAAATTTCTACCAGACCATTCCAGTTGACATAACCGGCATAGCGACGAGAAACCTGTTCGCCCAGTACATAGGCACGGGTAATGGAATGGGTTCCATCTGCGCCAATCAGTAGGTCTGTTTTAATTTCTGTACCATCCGCAAATTTAACCAGAACACCGTCTTTCTGTTCTTGCAGTTCAACCATCTTCTTGCCCAGCTGAATATCTTCACGGCCAAACTCGTCCATCAACATGTTCTGTAAATCAGCACGTGCCACCGGATATGGACGTTGTCCCACTTCTTCAATCAAAGGCAATAAACTGAACTGGGTCATGGTGTCGCCCGTCAAACCATCAATATAGGCCAGCTGATCCAGCTGACCACCGAGCTTGGCCACCTGCTCAGTTAAGCCCAGATAATTCAAACATTTTACCCCATTTGACCAAAGTGAAATTGCCGCGCCCACCGGTAAAATCTTTTCTGCCTGTTCATAGATGGTGACTTTATGCCCAAACTTTTTTAGTGCAATTCCTGTGGTCAATCCCCCCATCCCTGCACCAATAATTGTAATCTCCATCTATATGCTCCTCTCAAAATTGTGTTTCTTCCTCCCTGTGTAGCTAAAAGCGTGCCATTTCGAAAATAATGCACTGATTTTTCTCAAAAGTTGGCACAAGCCGTGCATTCATCTATTCATTAAAAACCTGTTTTTATAAGGTCTTTCAGCAGAATTACAGACTTTTATAAAAAATTAGATTCACGTTAAACATAATTTGAATGGAAGATAGTTATGGCAACATTATTTGCACCCATTTTCGAGATCCCTGCCCATATCCAGCAGCTTACCAACTTGGCTGATAGCCGGATTGGTGCAGAAATTCTTGAATGTTCAGATGATTTTTTTGCTGAAGCAAAACGAATGTTGCAATTTGATGCACCAATTTTTGTTGAAGATAAATTTGATAATCATGGCAAATGGATGGACGGCTGGGAAACCCGCCGCAAGCGTCATGCCGGCTATGACTGGGCGATTGTCAAACTGGGGGTAGCTGGAACCATCAAAGCACTAGATATTGATACCACATTCTTTACCGGAAACTATCCAGCTTCTGCTGCAGTTGAAGCCTGCTATGCACCAAATGGTGACTTAAGCACCGCAACCTGGCACTCAATTTTACCAAACAGTATATTAGGTCCGAGCCAGCATCATATTTTTAATATTGATTCAGACGAAGTCTTTACACATGTACGCCTAAATATTTTCCCTGACGGGGGTGTAGCTCGCTTTAAAGTCTATGGTGAAGTAAAAATTCAGGTTCAGGACAGCAATCAGGTGATTGATCTGGTCGCTCTGGAAAATGGCGGTCGTGTCATTGCCTATAGTGATGCGCACTTTGGTCATCCACGTAATCTGATTAATCCGGGGCGTGGCATCAATATGGGTGATGGCTGGGAAACCAAGCGCCGTCGTGCACCCGGCTTTGACTGGTGTATCTTGGCTCTGGGTCAGAGTGGTCAGATTGAAAAAATTGAGATTGATACCGCGCATTTTAAAGGTAACTTTCCTGCTCAAGTCTCTATCCAAGCGATTTATATTGAAGATGCGACTGACCAGCAGTTAATTCCGCAAAGTATGTTCTGGCCATTCCTGCTTGAAGTACAAGATATGCAGATGGATCATATTCATAGCTTTGTTGAGGAAATTTTAAAACAGGAAAAAATTTCTCATATTCGGGTGAACATGATTCCGGATGGCGGCATTAGCCGGATTCGACTGTGGGGAAAAGTTGCCTGAGTAATTATATCTATGAGCATGCAAACCATAAAAATACAGCCCTTAACTGCTGAAAGTTTCTTGCCTTATGGCGAGGTCATTGCCTGCGAAGGCAATGATTTTTTCCATATTAATGATCAGCAGACCGAGCGTTATCATGCTCTGGCGGTTGCTGAAACAGATGCTAAAGTTGGTCTAAGTATTTTTAGAAATATTCAGACTACAGCCATTCCCTTTGCAATCGAAATGCTGGAACGTCACCCTGTCGGTTCACAAGCGTTCATCCCGATGCAGGGCCAGAAATTTCTAATTGTGGTTGCGCCTAATCTGGATCATGAAAAGCCTGATCTCAGTCAAATTCAGGCTTTTATCAGTAATGGTACACAAAGTGTAAATTACCGTGCCGGTACCTGGCATCATCCTTTGCTGACCTTTGAAGCTCCGAGTGATTTTGTGGTGATCGATCGGATCGGCACTGGTCCAAACTGTGATGTTTATACTTTTCCTGAAAAGATTTTTATCGAAAATTAAGCCCATTAAAAAAGCCCTTATCAATAAGGGCTTTTAAATTTCTTATTTCTTATTTTAGAAATGATATTTCACTAAAGCACTCACGTTATTTTCATCTGCATCCGGAATACCGTATTTGTTATTCCAAACCGAATGCTCAATACCGAGATATAAATTGGTGTCAGGAGAAATATGCTTGCCGACATTCCATTTCCACTGAGTCGTCCAGTTCATCTCACTCGCATGATCATCTTCAGCAGTTGACCAGTCCAGGAAGCCATCTACCAGGAATTCTTCAGTACCCAATTTAAATGGCACACCATAGGTCAAGGTGAGCTGATAGTCGTCTTCCATATTTTCGTTATTTACACGATAAAGATTCACGCTGGCATAATTGAATTTTGGAATAGCCAGGTCGAAACCTACGCCGTACAGGAAGTTATCAAAACCTTCACCACCTTCCCAAGTCGTTGCTACCAGAACATCTTTCACTGGACCAAATGCCAGCTTTTGACCTGAAACTTCACCCAGACTTAAACGTGGTGAAAATTCAAAATAGCTTGATTTAATATCGTCAGAACCACGCATACGGTCAATGAAAAAGAAGACATCTGCATATTTAACTTTTGCAGCGTATTCAACAGTTAGGGTTGCCTGTTTTTCATCTACAACTTCATAGTTTTCCCCATAAAGCCCAGTAACGCTAAAATCCTGCCAGACTGGTTTTGCCTGTGCAGATGCTGCACCCCATGCAAGTAATGTTGCAGCAGCAACTTGAGTAAATTTCATAAATAAGGTTCCCCAATGGAATTAAAAATCTCATTCTGGATTAAGCAAGAACAAAGCCAACTTTTTTAATTTTTGATAAAAAAGCCCATGACTGGCATGGGCATATGGAGGAAATCATACTTTAATGCAGCGTTTCTGCAATCTTTTCCGGAACCTCTGTTTTCGACTTGAACATTTGCAGATGATTAAACAGAATGTTTAAAAGGATCGCCATTAAACAGGTTGAACTGATGCCAGAATGAAATAGGGTTTGAAACCATTTTGGAAAATTAGCATAGAAAGAATAGTCAATAATCGGGATCATGCCGGCTGCAATTGAAGTTGCAACAATAATCAAATTCTTTTGCTCGTTATAATCAATTTTTGCCAGAGTTCGGATGCCGCTTGCAGCCACTGTACCAAATAGCACCAATCCTGCACCACCAAGTACCGGAACCGGAATTGCGGCGATTAGTCGGCCCATAATTGGAAGTAATCCCAAAACCACTAAAATCATACCGCCAGCAGCGACCACAAAACGGCTTTTAATCCCGGTAATGGCTACCAGCCCGACGTTCTGTGCAAAAGCACTTTGCATGAATGAACCAAAAATCGGTGCAACTGCACTTGAGAACATATCTGCACGCAGACCATTGGAAATACGTTCTGAATCTACTTTGGTTCCAACAATTTCACCCACAGCAATAATATCAGCTGTTGTTTCAGTCATAATCACCAGCGTCACGATCAGCATGGAAATGATTGCACTGAGTTCAAAAGTTGGCATGCCGAAAGCAAAGAAACTCGGAAATTGTACCCATGCACCATTGCCGACTTTACTAAAATCGCCAAAACCAAACAGATAAGCCAGCATTGAACCCAATACGATCGCCAATAAAATAGACAGGCGACGAATCGAGGCATTTCTACTCAAGTTTAGACAGATCACAATGGCCAAGGTCATCACGGCCAAACTGATATTTTCTACACTTCCCCATTCAGGTGCATTTTTATTGCCCCCCATCATCCAGCGAACGGCTACGGGTAAAAGTGATAAACCGATAATCGTGATCACACAGCCGGTCACGACTGGCGGGAAAAAACGGATAATTCTAGAAAAATAAGGCGCAAGGAAGAAACCAATTAATGAAGCTATGATGACTGCACCATAAACAGCTGATAAGCCGCCACCTGTAGTTACAATCGCCACCATCGTCGCCACACCCGCAAAGGAAACCCCTTGTACCAGTGGCAATTTAGCCCCGATATATTTCACTCCAATGGTTTGTAAAATCGTAGCCAGACCGCCAACAAACAATGCAGCCGCAATCAATAAACCGATTTGTGTAGCTTCCAAACCTGCGGCAGTACCCACAATGAGTGGTGGTGCGATAATACCACCGTACATGGTCAATACATGTTGCAAGCCATAGGCTGCACTTTTGCCTGCGCCCAGATATTCATGTTCTGGTGAAATGTTTGTGCTTTGTTCTGTCATTCTTTTTCTCTCCCTGAAAGCTTGAATAAAAAAATCAGCTTCCGCGATATGTGGAGTACGCGAATGGGCTGATCAGTAAAGGAATATGAAAGTGCTGAGAGGCATCTTTCACCTGAAAATGAATGACTGCTTTAGGAAAGAAAGTTTCTAGACCTAAGCCTTCAAAATAATCAGAAGTAGCAAATTCAAGACTGTATTTACCTTCCTCAAATTCGGTTAAACCAAAATCTGTGACTCGACCATCTGCATTGGTAAATGCTTTTCCGAGTAATTCACCTTCTTCATCAAAGAGTTTGATTAAAACATGTGCTGCAGGTTTGCCGAGATGCGTATCTAAGATATGAGTGCTGATCATGCTTGCAGCTCCTGTGACAGTCTTAATAAAGCGATTTCCGCCAGTTGCGTATGAACAATACCTTTTTCAGTTTCCGGATCATTAGCTAAACGATCTTTCAAGGCATTCAGCACTTCTTGGCTATTTAGACCAGCCGCTTTAATCAGGAAGATATAACCGTATTTTTTTTCATAAGCGATATTGCCTTCTAGCAAAGCTTGCTGAGTTGCTTCGTCCTGAGTTATCGCAGCCTGTTCACGATTGGAAAAGTTTTTTTCAACTTCGCTTAATTCAGCCTGTGCCTTTTTTTCACCAATACGTGGATGATTATCCAAAGCTGCTTTGATTTCGTCCCAGGTCCAGGTTGCAGCCTGTTGTCTGGCTATATTCAATATATCTTCAACAGATGCATAAGGACGCTTTGCTTCAATCTGGGTCGACCAGCTCGGTATTTGCACACAGTGCTTTAAAAACGTAATGGCCTCTTCTGGAGATGCCTGATTAAATTCAACGAGTTGCACTATTAAATCGCCTGATGATATTCATTTTTTGTTCAGTACAGGTTTTGCAATAATAGTGCCAAATCGTCTTGATCTTATATTTTTATATGATGTATAAAGCAAAAAAAGAGAACTCAAGGTTCTCTTTTTTAATATATTTTTCTCAGTTTGATGCGTGATATTTATACCAATGTGCTGCAATATCACCCCGTCGGCAAATCCAGACCTTTTCATGACCTTGCACATAATCGAGGAACTTTTGTAGGGCTTTAAAGCGTCCCGGCCGCCCTAAAATACGACAATGCATCCCGATCGATAGCATTTTTGGTTCAGTTTCACCTTCAGCATAGAGTACATCAAAGGCATCTTTTAAATATTGATAGAATTGTTCCCCGCTATTAAAGCCGCCCGGTGAACTAAATTTCATATCATTGCTTTCTAAAGTATAGGGGATGATCAAATGAGGGCGTGTTTCCCCTGCCCGATTGGTCAATGTGCTCCAAAATGGCAAGTCATCTCCGTAGTTGTCGCAGTCATATTGAATCTGAGGAAATTCAGCCAGTAATTGACGGGTATTTGGACTATCCCGACCGGTATACCAGCCGATTGGTGCTTTGCCGAACAGGGCTTCCAATACGCTAATCGCCTGATCCATATATTGGCGTTCAAGTTCAATCGGCATGTCCTGATAATGTACCCAGCGCTGACCATGTGAAACTACATCATAATTGGCTTCTTTAATCGCTTCGACTATATAAGGGTTGCGGATTAAAGCCATCCCAACCCCAAAAATGGTCATCGGCAGATTACGCTTTTTAAACTCGTTATGAATCCGCCAGAAGCCAGCACGTGAGCCATATTCATACATAGAATCCATCGACATATGTTTGTCTGGAAAGCTGGCTGCGCCAATAATGTCAGATAGAAATTGTTCTGAACCGGCATCCCCATGTTCAACGTGGTTTTCACCACCTTCTTCATAATTCAGTACAAACTGAACTGCGACACGGGCCTGATTAGGCCATTCTACTTTTGGTATATCGCCATGATAGCCAATCAAGTCACGTGAATAAGGCTGGTTTCGAATTTGATCTATGAGTTCTTGTCCGCGTAGATATGTGCTGGTCACGTTTAATCCCTGATGTGTTATATCAAACAGTAAAATTGAATAAGCGTGATAAGCAATTTATGCGCCATAATAGAACATCTATGAAATTTAAAAATATTCCTAATATTTCTTATCATTCCACAAGTTTAATTAGATAAAAATGCTGCTAAAGTTTTAGTATTTTTATCTAGAATTGGGTGATTAGGAACAGTGATTTTAAAACTATTAGGTTTTAGAACAGCCTCATAAACTTTAATATCTTGTTGATAGTATTTATTAAAATAATTGGTGGTGTATCAAAAAGTATGCTAAAAAAAAGCAGGTTGAATTTTGATAAAATAGAGAAATGCAAATAACTCTAGAAATCAAATGTCCAACCTGCCTCAGTGACAGTATAAAGAAAAATGGCATCAAAGTAGATGGGAAACAAAACTACCAATGCAAAGACTGCAAACGTCAGTTTATTGGTGACCATGCTCTGAGCTATCTAGGATGTAATTCTGGCATTAC
>NZ_JBHDVN010000050.1:0-20160 GCF_046635365.1 Acinetobacter sp. NIOH-H-8 | reverse complement strand
TGCTATAGACCACATTTAAGTTTAAATATGAACACCCCGAATCAGAGGTATGAGCAAACTAAAACCGAGCTAATTGCTTAACTCGGTTTGAAGTGGAATACTGTCAATCTATTTCAGGACAAGACATGTCAATCTATTTCAGGACAAGACAAAATTTACAGAGAATTTAACTGCTGCGAACCAATCCAGTGTTTAGAGAACTGATAGGCTGCACGACCTGAACGTTGGCCACGTGCCTGACACCAGCGTAATGCTTCAGCACGGGCTTCAGCTGTCATTTGCATATCTGCCTTTTTCAGATAATGCTCGACAATTTCCAGATACAGGTTTTGATCCATTGGGTAAAACGACAGCCATAAACCAAAACGATCCGACAGTGAAATTTTCTCTTCAATTGCTTCCTGTGGATGCAATTCGGTATATTGCGGTACATCCACTTTGGTTACTGGCGTATTTTCATGCATGAATTCCGGTAATAAATGACGACGGTTACTGGTCGCATAAATCACAAAATTACTTGAACCGGACTGTAATGAACCATCTAGCACACTTTTCAGACTGCGATAGTTTTCATCTTCCGCATTGAAGGCCAGGTCATCACAATAGACGATAAACTTTTCCGGACGACCGGCGATCAGTTGCTGAATTTTTGGAAGATCTGACAAATCATTGCGTTCAATTTCGATCAGGCGTAGACCCTGATCTGCATATTCAGTCAACAAGGCACGCACAATCGAAGATTTGCCTGTACCGCGAGAGCCAGTCAGTAAGACATCATTGGCAGGTAATCCTTTTAGAAACTGCAAAGTATTCTGAATGACTTTTTCTTTTTGTCGCTCAATGCCTTTTAAATCTGCCAGTTCAATCTGTTTGAGCTGGTGAATGGGTTTGAGTTCTCCAGCCTGCCATTTATAGGCATAAGCAGAAAAATCAGGACTTTGTTTTAATTCAGGCAGACTTTGCTGGAGCTGGAGAAGAACAGTGGAAAGAGCATTTAAGATATTGTCAGGTAAATCAATTTTCGCCATGATTTGAGCAGTACTTTTACAATTATGGCTAGAATACTATCACTGTAAAATTCACAGTCAAAGTCTGGAAAGTGTGATAATTTGCTTAAAGTGGTGAATTTTCGTTATTGTAGTACAAAGAAAATAGATGCCTGTTTTTTGTTCATGGCTGCAGGATGTCTGAAAATTACAATATAGGGAAGAGGGCAGATGCTGTTTAAAGATTTTACTCAGGATATCAATCCACATCAGGCCTATCGTATCAAAAAGCTGAAGCAGCAATTGCAGCAGGCTGAAACTTACGAAGAATGGAAATATATTGCCTTAAAGATCGATGAAGAATCTGGGGCACAAGAATGGAAACTGGATAATAGTTCACCGTATTTTGATGCTGAAGTGATTGCGCATCGACTGGGGAAATTAAGACGTTACCGTCAGCAGAAACGTACTCGTGACCTGATGTATATCCTGCGTGAAGGGCTGAGTTACGATATTGCCAATATCGCCCATCCTTTATTGTTTACCGTCACTTATGTCGGCACTAAAAAAATTATTGAGGATTATGTAGAAGAAGTCAGTCTGGGCCTGGCTTATATTGCTTCTGTACAATGTACCTGTCTGACTCTTGAAGAGAAAATTGAATATTTTGAGCACTGCCAACGTGCTTATGGTCAGCCAGCTTTAATGTTCTCGGGCGGTGCAACCCTCGGCTTATTTCATACCGGTGTATGTAAGGCGTTAATGGAACAGGATCTGTTACCTCGAGTGATGTCGGGTTCCAGTGCTGGTGCAATTATGACAGCGATGTTAGGCGTCTCCAAACCTGCGCAGTATGTAGATATTTTAAAAGGCCATAACTTTTTCCATGAAGCCTTCCATTTCCGTACCATGAGTGAATTAATGAAGGGTAATGGTGGTCTGGCGGATGTCAAATACCTGAAAAAATTCCTGATTGAAAACCTGGGAGATATGACCTTTGAAGAAGCACTAAAAACTTCCGGTCTACATATCAATATTGCAGTCGCACCTTATGATGCTGCGCAGGATGCCCGGATCATGAATGCCTATACCTCTCCAGATGTACTGGTCTGGAGTGCGGTGCTGGCATCTTGTGCCGTGCCGATTCTGTTCCCGCCGGTACGTCTCACCAGTAAACGTCATGATGGGCAATATACGCCTTATATGGGCGCAACGCGCTGGGTAGATGGCAGTGTCCGTAGTGATTTCCCGCAGGAGAAAATGGCGCGGCTGTACAATATCAATTACACCATTGCCAGTCAGGCCAATCCGCACATTGTGCCTTTTATGCAGGATGATATTTCACGCTTCCGTAAAGGAACTTTAAGCTGGCCGAAACGCATTGTACGCCGTCAGAGTGTGGTATTTACCAAAGGAATCATGGATTTTGCCCGTGAGCATGCGGGCAGTTTGCCGCCAATCCGCCGTTTGCTGGATCATGGTTATGGCGTGGTGGATCAACGTTATTATGGTGATGTGAATATTGTGGGTAAATATAGCCTGCGTCATTATAGCTATATGCTGCAAAATCCTCGTCCGCATTTGTTCAAGGTACTGCAGCGTGAAGGTGAGCGGGCGACCTGGCCAAAAATCTCCCTGATCGAAACTCAGGAGCGGGTAGGTAAAACTATTCAGCATTGTCTGGAACTGCTAAATTACCAGCATGCACCAGATGCCAAGCAGGAATACATTGTTACTTAACCCCGCCAAACTGCATCAGCTTGATTTTCATCTTAAGACCAAAGCCCGAAGTCTGGGTTTTGGTCGTCGTCTTTATTATCTAGAAGTTAATCCTGAGACCGGGTCAGCATTGTGGTTGAAAACCCAGAATCTGGATTCAACCGCTATTTCTCAGCATGCCCAGACTGGCTTAAGTCATGAGCTGGATTTTTATGAAGCTTATGGTGAGCAAGAAGGGCGGACTTTCATGCTTCCGCATCAAATTATTCGAAAGCCATTTCAGATTAGGAATGAATTTTTCAATCAGGCTTTGATCTTACCTAATGCGCCAGCACATTTTGATATATGTCCTAAGCTGTTCTCGATTCAAGAAATTCGTCAGCATATGCTACGAGCATTAGAACCGTTGATAAGCTTACAAGAACTCGGGTATCTGTATGCTGATCTCAAACGAGAGCATTTTGTTATTTATCAGAAATGGGTCTGTTTGATCGATTTTGAGCAAGTTCAGCCAATCAATTCTTTAAACCAAGCAATGAACGCTACACCACGTTATATGGCACCTGAACTATTTCAAGGGCAAGCCAAGTCGCTACAGAGTGAAGTTTATGCGCTGGGTATCATTTTTTATGAATGGCTTACAGGGCAGCGCCTAGAAGCGACAGATTATCAGGATTGGGCCTTATTGCACTGTCAGCGTTTTAAACCTGAGCTACCTACGCAATATCAAGCTTTGCAAAGCCTGATACAAAACATGCTCCGAAAGCATTCACAGAATAGATTGTCTGATTTCAAGGCCGTAAAACAGGCCTTACTTACTGAAATTGCATGAGAAAAATACAATAAATTGCATATTGTTTTTTATTTAATCAAACGAGTGGTTTTTTCTTAAAAAGAGCTTGTCAGGTGAAATTGATCCCTATAGTATACACAGCCATCGGGGACGTGGCGAAATTGGTAGACGCACTGGATTTAGGTTCCAGCGCCGCGAGGTGTGAGAGTTCGAGTCTCTCCGTCCCCACCAATTTACTTAAGAGATTGAGTAAAATGGCCAATAGAGGATTGGTGTAATGGTAGCATGACGGTCTCCAAAACCGTTCGTCAAGGTTCGAATCCTTGATCCTCTGCCAAAGTTTGAAAAAAAGTCCAACACTAAGTTGGTACCCTGATGGGGACGTGGCGAAATTGGTAGACGCACTGGATTTAGGTTCCAGCGCCGCGAGGTGTGAGAGTTCGAGTCTCTCCGTCCCCACCATCAAAAGAGACAAGGTTGATGCCTTGTTTTTTTTTTGCCTGAAATTTTTTAAATGAAAAAAGGCCCATCGAAATGGGCTGATTATAGGAATAAGAGAATTTTACTCAAATAAAAGGGTAAATCATGAGTGCATTGATTAATTAAATTTAAGCTTTCAGATGATCTTCAAACTCCTCACCCAGCTGCATGGCCAATGCATTACCTGAAAGATCGCAGGTCACCAGACCATATTCTTTTTTAAAACTGAAACTAAAACCACGATTGTCTGCCAGGGTGCGAACCGAATACCCCAATTTTTCTAACCAAAGTCTAAATGCGAGAACGTTTTTTGCTTTAACCACTTTTTTCACGAGATAACTCCTTCATCAGTTAAATCATAGATAAGGGTGAGAATTTTCGTTTTAAAGGGCAAATACCCTTATTTAAATTAATTTAATTGAATTTGCGGATTTAATGAACAAGATAATATAGACGAAATATAGGGTTTTTAATCTAAGTCTATGTTTTTTATTATTTTCAAGATGTTGTAACTAAATATTTTAATTTTAAGCCTAAATAATTTTTCGAATAGTTATTAATATTCAAATATTTAAATCAATAATTGTTTATTTGTTATTCATTTTAAATTAGGAATTAGCGTGGTTTAAGGTTTTAGAGTTTGAGTAAGGCTTAAAAATATACAATCCAGCAAAGCTTCCGAGTATTCAGGTCATGGTTTTAGGCTCAACCCTTTATACTGGCATTGATGTAATTTAAATAAGATTGATGATGACTGAATTAAATATTGAGCAGTACGTCAAACAGCAAATTGAACTTATGTAGCAACAAGGGCAGGAGGCTGTGGCTGTGATGCTGGGCCATGAAGACTGGCTGAATTTTTCGGTACAGTCCAAGGTGGCGTATACGCCATTTGGCAGTGCGCGCCGTTATCAACCCGCTTTGGGTAGATTATTGCTGGTCAGAATTGATGAAATGAATGCGGTACGAGTGGTCACCCAGCAAGAACTGGATGACTATGCTAAGGAACATCAGTTGCTGTAAGGCAGCTATAGTTTAAAAGGAGTCTTTCATCACGCGTAAACGTTGAAACTCTTCGACACTGTCTGCGCGTAAAAAAGGATTGGTTTCCAGTTCTGCTGCAATCGTACTGGGTAAGGTGCATTGTCCTAGCATGCGCATACGCTCAACCTGTTCGAAACGCTCCAGAATTGCTGGATTATCCGGTTCAACATGTTTGGCAAACTGTGCATTCGACAGCGTGTATTCATGCGTGCAATAAACCTGAGTACGTGGCGGTAGGGCAGCCAGGCGAGCCAGAGAGTGATACATCTGCTGATAAGTGCCTTCAAATACCCGTCCACAGCCCATGGCAAACAGGGTATCGCCACAGAACAGTACATCAATGGCATCCAGGAAATACACAATATGGCCTAGGGTATGACCCGGTACGGCGATAATCTGTACCTCAACACCATGAAAACTGAACTGGTCGTCATGTTCAAGTGGATGGTTAATAAACGGAATTTTTTCCAGCTCAGCTTTTGGGCCATATACCGGTAATGATTGCTTTTGAATTAAATCCGGAATGCCCCCGATATGGTCTTTATGCCAGTGGGTGAGCCAGATCTGACTCAGCTCAAGTCCATGTTCGGTACAGTAATCCTGAACTAGCACAGCTTCAGTGGGATCAATGACCACGACCTGATGCGTCGGTGTATGTTCAAGCAACCAGATATAATTTTGTAATGAGTTTTTGACATCAATACAGTGGATTTTAAACGGCATCATAAGACATCAGACCAAACAGATATTATGGATAAAGTAGCATAAATTCAGGCAGTCTGACTGTGGTCAAGGTCGCCTGTTTGCAAGAATTTTTTATATGATTTGTTTAAAAAGATCAGTTATTTATTCTGCATCTTTTACTGCGACAGCTTCGCCAATGGTATAGAAGTGACCACCGGCGACATGATGAATACTTTTCCATTCTTCGCTGACTTCATGATAGAACCAGTGCCCATCACGGAACACCCGATCATCGGCATAAGCGGCAATGACCTTACCAATAAACAGGTCATGGGCTTGCTGGTTATGTGGCTCGGGAATCAGCTCACATAAAATCCAGGCGGCACAACCTTCTACAACTGGGATCTCTTGATCTGCGAATTTGAATAACTGCACACCGGACTGTTCTAGTTTGTCTGGGGCATTGTACAGACTCAATGTTCCCAGACTATAGACCATTTCCAGCTGTTTGAGGGTGGGAATCTGCAGGGCAAAGTAGCCAGAATTTTCAATTATTTTTCGGGTCTTGGTGCTTTTATCCAGCACTACGGTGACTTTTGCTGGACTAAATTCGAGTGCACATGCCCAGGCAGCGGCCATGACATCAGTGTCTTGCCCATCATTGGCAGATACCAGTACTGTTGGACCATGCGTAATCAGGCGATAGGCTTTTTCTAAAGGTACAGTTTGAATATGTGAATTGTTCATAAAGAACCTTAATGAGTGAAAAGGGAGAAAAATAAATCATCTGATCCACAGCATATAAAATTCCTCTTCTGGAAAAAAGCTTTTAAACTAAACACCTACATACAGGAGTAAAGAAAATGAAAATGTACCAGGTGGATGCTTTTACGACGTCTCTATTTAAGGGAAATCCTGCTGCAGTCATCGTGCAGGATGCTTGGCTGGATGATCACCTGATGCAGAATATTGCCCTGGAAAATAATCTGTCTGAGACCGCTTTTGTCAAAGTGCTGGATGCAGAAAATTATGAAATTCGCTGGTTTACGCCGACCAAGGAAGTGGATTTCTGTGGACATGCCACATTGGCCAGCAGCTTTGTATTATTCAAGGATTTTAGCTCTGCAAAAACCATTTATTTTCATGTCAAAGATCTGGGCATTTTTACAGTATGCCAGGATGAGGATGGCAAAATCCGGATGAATTTCCCGATCCGTCAGCCTGAACTCATTACAGAATATCCGGAAGCCTTAAGACAGGCGCTGACGAAGCCTTTTAAAAATGTTTATCTGAATACGCAAGGTTATATTATTGAATATGAATCAGTGCAAGATGTGCTGGATGAGCACCCCAATATTGAATTGCTGAAGCAGCTGAATGGAAAAAGAACCGCAATTACAGCAGCGGGTCCATTACTGGATGTCGCGATTACTGCTGGCGATACGCAATATGATTGCATATCACGTTATTTTGCACCGAGTAATGGGATTAATGAAGATCCGGTCACCGGTTCAATTCATACCGGAATTGCACCGATCTGGGCGGAGAAATTAAATAAAACTGAACTGGTAGCTTATCAGGCCTCTCAACGTGGCGGTGTATTGTATTGCGCATTAAAAGAACAAGGCCGCATTGAGATTTCAGGTTATGCCAAACTGTTTATGCTGGCCGAACTTTATATTTAATTAACATACTCAATAAAATACCGTGAAATTGCGCGGTATTTTATTTGGCATCTCATAAAATAGACTATTCATAATAAAGACTTTTCTCTAAGATCAGAGTGACTGTAAATAAAAATTCACACTTAAAAATTTGGATGAACAATGCAAATACGCTTTAAACGTTTAAGCTTGGCGATTTTATTATCTGGCTGGACAGCGGCCAGTTTTGCACAGCCGGTATTGGTGAAAACAGAACAGAATATCGAAGAATATCGACTGGAAAATGGCTTAAGAATTATTCTTGCGCCCAATGATAAAGAAAATAAAGTGTTTATGAATACGGTTTATCTGACCGGTTCACTGAATGATCCTCAGGGCAAAGGGGGCCTGGCGCATCTGCTTGAACATCTGGCGTTTAAAGGCACGGAAAATGTGAAGGGAGATGAGTTTCAGCGCCGTCTGGATCAATATACCTTAATGACCAATGCTAGTACTGACTATTACTCAACCAAATATACCAATGTGATTCGTCCTGAGCAGACTGCGGTCAATGAAGTGATTTTCCTTGAAGCAGAACGCATGGACAAGCTGGTCCTGCAAGAAAAGTATGTACCGACTGAAATTGATATCGTGAAACGTGAGCGTGAAATCCGTCTGGATCAGCCATTTTCCGTACTGATGGATCAGGTATTTAAATCAGCTTATGGCAATCAGTATCTGGGGCGATTACCGATTGGTGACTTGAACGAACTGCAATCGATCAAGATGCAGGAGCTGAACCAGTTTTATCGTCATTGGTATGCACCGAATAATGCCCTCATGATTATTTCAGGCAAATTTAATAAGGCAGAAGTGCTGAAGCAGATTGATACCCATTTCAGTCCAATTCAGTCCCGCAAAGTGCCTGAAGCGGTAAAAGTGCCTGCGCTAAAACCTGAACAGATCAAACAGCGTGAATTTACCGTGCAAAAGGGTAGTGATCTGGCCAAATTTAATATTTATCTGAACCAGTCAGAAGAAAGTATTAAAACCACGCTGGCCATGTCTCCAATCTTATATACATTGCAACCTAGCGGACACCTGTATCAGAGTCTGGTCGAGACGGGTAAAACTACTACGGTGCAGTCTATGACCTGGCTGGATAAAGATTTTAATCTGGTGTTTATGGGTGCCATCTATGCGCCAAATCATCAAGTCAAGCAGGTTGAGCAGGGCTTGATTCAGGGTGTAGAGCAGAGCCAGCCATTTAACGAAACCGAATTAAACCGGGCTAAAAGTCTAACCCGAAACCAGGCGGACAATGTTAAAAATAGCGCAACCGCTTTAGGTTCGCGTTTAAGTGAATATGTAGTGGCTTATTCAGGTGACTGGAGCCAGTATTTCAAAGATCTGCAAGCCATAGCAAAGCTGGATGTCAATCAGATCAATCAGGTGTATAAGGCATTCTTTAAGCCAGAATATCGTATTTCTGGCAATATCTTGCCGACACCAGAAGATCAGAAAAAAGCACAGGAGTTGCCCCAGACTGAAGTGCCGGCTCAAACTCTGGACCAGCAGGCTGAAGCAGCAGAACCGCTGAAAGATGTCAGTGTCTATCAGGCAGAAGTAAAGCAGTATGTGGCGCAGTCCAAGCAATATTTACAGGCTAAGGACAAGCAGATTCAACGGGGCAAACTGAAGAATGGTATTAAATACGCTTTATTCCCGACCCAGACTCAGGATGACAAAGTTTATGCCACCATTGCGCTTAATTTCGGCACGGCACAAAGTTTGTTCAATAAAGGCGAGATTCTGGATCTGACAGCTTACTTATTGCTGCGTTCTTCTGAAACCCAGAGCTTGCAACAGATTGCCGATAAAATTATTGAGTCCGGTGGTTCAGCCACGGCCAGTTCCTCTGAAAATGGCATGAGCATTCAGATCAGTGCCAAAAAAGAGAAGTTTGAGGAATTTTTCCAGTATGTGCTGGATGTGCTCAATAAACCGGCCTTTGAGCAGAGCCAGTTTGACCTGATTAAAGGACAAAGCCTGTCTGCGTTAGACCGTCCTTATACTGAGCCCAATATGGTGGCCGGCCTGACCATGTCTCGCGCGACCGAGATTTATCAGCCGGGTGACCTCCGCTATCATTTTGAACCTGAACTGGCGAAAAAACAGATTCAGGCTGCTACTCGTGAACAGGTCGTAGCGTTATATCAGCAGTTCTTCAATACGCATCATGCCCAGATCGCAGTGACCGGGGAATTTAATCCGAAGTCCGTGAGTAAAGTCCTCAAAAATAACTTTGCGAGCTGGAAAGCGAAGCAGCCTTATGAGCGCTTAAGTGGTCAATATACAGTTTATCCGGCACAGAAAATCCATGCGTTGTCTGAACAGCGTGAATTCGGTCATTATCAGGCTGTCATGACATTCCCTGTCGGTGCAGAACATGTAGATTTACCAGCCATGCTGGTCTTCCGGCATATTCTGGGGGATTCTCAGTTGTCTTCACGTTTAGCACAGGAGCTGCGTGAGAAAAATGCGCTGGTTTATGGCTTCAGTGCCAATGCTCAGTATGATGAATGGATTGATTCAGGCGCATTAGGTATTCAGGCAAATTATACGCCTGGCCGATCAGCACAGGTGTCACAAGCTGTGCATAAGGTATTGAATGAGCTTCTGGCCAAAGGGGTAACCGAGCAGGAAGTTGAAGCAGCGAAAGCTACGATTTTGAAACAGCGTGTCACTGCACTGGAAGATGATCGTCGTATTCACAGCATGCTGATTCCACAACTGGAAAAAGATCGTAATCTGATCTATCGGGAAAAACGCGATCAGGCCATTGCCAAGCTGACCAAGGCAGATGTCGATGCCGTTATCAAAAAATATGTTAAACCGGATCAACTGGTCGAAGTCATGGCGGATCAGTATGGGAAAGAAGTGAAATAAACTCTGTAATTTTTTATAAGTCTATGACGGTCTCTTTTCATTTTAAATAAATGTTTAGATGTCTATATGGCTACTTTTGCTTCGGCAAAAGTAGCCAAAACCATTTGTCATCCGCAAAACTCGTCCACCACCTTCACGAAATAAATTTATTGTAGAAACAATCCTCTTATGATGTAGTCCTACCTCAACCAGTTACGGATGACGTTTCCACGTATCTATAGGCGATAAAAGCGTTTGGCATTCTCATAAAAAACCGGCTTTACAGCATGTTCGTCATAGCTCTGCACAATATCGCTAAAGGCATCAATGATGGTGACCAGATCTGTGCTGACACGATCCATCGGGAAATTAGAAGCAAACATGATGCGATCTTTAGCGAAGCATTGTAGGGCATGCTGGATCAATGGAGCCGCGAGCTGAATCAGTTCATCTTTTTTTGCCAGTTTTCGCTCTAAATGAAAACGATGACCGAGTACAGGCATAAATAGACCGGAAATTTTGCTATACACATTAGGGCATTTTGCCAGTTCAGCCAGGTCTTCTTTCCAGGTCTGAAAAATATAGTCTCGCTGCTGTGCTGTTTGTCCTGTTGCTTTACCGACTTTCCCAAAGATGCCGGCAGGTGTGCCCAAGTGATCCAGCACAATCGGCGTTTCAGGAAATGTTTTGGCCAGATGGGCCACATCAGAAATTTGGGTAGAATAAACCCAGGCATCAAAACTTAAATTGGCTTTGGCTAATTCCTCAAATCCTTTCAGAAATTTCTTATTGCAGTATAAATGCGGTTCATCGGTCCAGGCATGAATGCCTTTATCGGCATGGAACGATGCCATTTTACGAATACCACGTAATTTAGGCGAAACTTCCTGATGTAATTGCAGCAGCTGTTTAAAGTTTTTTTGACGAAGATCAGCTGTAGCCACAATGCCGCCTAGCTGAATATTCTGTTCAGCAAAAGGCAGCCCGGCAATAAACCTGGTTTCATTAACCACGCCAGTACCTTTATGCTCATGCCAGCTTGCTTCTATATGAACAATCTGTTCCACCTGATAATGACCGATGTCACGTTTATAATTTTCAGGTAGGTAAGGCGCGGTCAGATGTTCGGTCAGACCAATGGTATCGATCACCGCTTTGGGCTTGATCAGTCGCACCATTTTGTTCAGCAGTTTGGGATGTTTGCCAAATAATTTTACGGCTGAGGCTGCGGCATGCGGTGTGGTATAAGGGTCCCATTGATGAATATGCGGATCTATAATCGGAAAGGGCAGTTGTTGCATGATATTTTTGGTCATCGTTTAATTTTTATTCATTTTTTATAGGATGAATCCAGTATTAAAGTCAAATTAAAAATCAAAGATTTAAAAAAAGCCCCGTAGGGCTTTCATTAATGATCGTGGTCGTGTTGATGCTTGTTGGCATGAAACTCTTCATTACGACGGAAACGTAAATAGTTCTCAAACTGCTCACAGTATTCATCGTAGTTATCTTCCAGCATCATCTGAAATTGCTGCAAGATATAAGACATGACCTGATCTTTAGCGTCGCGCATCTCGTTGCCATCTTTGAAATTGTTGGCAGCGACCCAGGTATTAAAGCGGGCAGTACCAAACAGCATTGCAGCGCTGACTTGACCACGTTTTTCTGCCGGGTTTTCCTGAGAGCCTTTTTCTACACGGCTAAATTCGTTGGCCTGTTTAATAAATTCATCAGCACGTTCAAAGAATGCAGCATTTAACGCTTCTTCTTCGGTTACATCGGTTGCTTCAATCTTTTGAACCATGAATTTTTCCTGATAATAAAATCTTAATCACTAATTATAGGCAAAGCCTTGCAGAAACTAAACCTTTGCCTTAATCTAAAAATAGCCTAAGCAATAAAAATGTGAATCTCATGCAAGATGCAATTGCTGTACAGAGCCTGAAAAGTGATATTGCCTTATTGCGCCAGAATATCTGGCCACCGGCAAATCTGGCCAATGTGGAAGGATTGCCAATTTATTATGGCACCAAGTCGCAGGTCGAAGAATATTACAAGCAATGGCTGGGTCTGATTGAAAGGGCACAAGACCTGTTTCAGCCTTTTATGGAAGATGAAGTTCTGGATGCGATTCATTTGCCAAGCCATTTGAATCTGCCTTTATTCTATTTTCATGTGGACCGCATCCGGATTAATAAAACCCGTGCCAAAGAATCCAAAACTTTTCGTGGCATTGCCAGCCTGATTGAAAAATGTGGGCAATTTGAACCGGAACAGATTCAGGCCATGCAACGCTGGCTAGACAGTGATGAGACAGCGGCACTTGTGGCACATCGTGAATTTGTAGATCTGCGTACTTATGTATTCCAGCATGGTCAAAGTGAATACACCCGGACTCGGTTCTATGTGAATGGCATCGTCCTCAGTGTCGAACCACATTTTGAACTGGTTGATGCCCGTGATAAGCCGCGTAAGCAGCGCAGCGATAGTTATAGCGATCCATTAGCTGATAACAATACCTGGAAAGTATATGGAAAATATCGCTAGAGCAATTTTGTCTATTTATCTCTTACCAGAATGGCTGGGTGTGAGAAAATTTTTGTAACTGCTCGGCAGCCTGTTCCGACAGATGCTGCTGTTCTGCGGTGAGCCAGCCGATGACAAACCATGCCTTGGAATGTTTTTTGGCATAAGGCCTATACAGGCTTTCTGCGACAAACAGGTCATTATAATGACCTAAAGTCTCCTGTAAGGGCTTTAACGCTTTCAGATATCTTTTGATTTCCTTTTCCGGAAACAGGCTTTGCAGAAATTCCACATTATAACGCAAGCGTTTAACCCGCTTGCGGGTTCGGTGGCGTGATTCAATATCCAGTTCCTGATAATTCTCTGCATCTGCACAGACTTTCTGATGCAGTTTGCTGAGTCCTTTACACAGGATTTTATGCGAGGACTTTTGCTGGTTTGCACTCTGATCCTGACTAAATTGTAGTAGCTCCAGTATCAGCTCCATCGTAGCTGGCTTTCTGAATAATTGGCTAATATCTGCCTGATCCTGTTGGGCTGGAGGCAACTGCAATACTGGTGAACCCGCAGCTTCTAGCTGAGGAAGCAGACTTTCAGCTAAAGCATCGCGATCCCGAGTAGAGCCTAATTGCTGGAAGATATTGCGTAACTGATCCTGCCATTCCTCTGGCAAATCCTGATGAGAGGGCTGGAAGATTTTTAAGGCACTGCGTAAACGCCGGATAGCGACGCGGGCCTGGTGCACATGGTCACTATTGTAATTCTCTAGCGCAATCGCCGTCGCATTGGGAAACAGGTGCGTCAGACAGTTGGTGATAATTTTTTGCAAGATATGATGAATATCGTCTTTAGCTGCGAGCTCTAAGGTTGTCTGATGCTGGACCGGAAGATCAGTTTTATTATTCAGCAGAGCATAACCACGTTCAGATTTGCTGCGTACATCCAGCCATAACTGATAACGTTGAATCCAGGGTTTAACAAAATCAATTAAGTCATCAAGTTTGCCACTTTTGAGCTCAAATTCAACTTCATAAATATCCAAGGTCTGGCCATTAGAACGAATCTCACCTCTATCCAGTGCAATTTCAATCTGACTTCCTCGGTAATTTTCAATCCAGAGATCCCGCTCTACATCAGTTTCAAATTGTAGAGTCAGAGACGTATCTAGGGTGTGAAGTGCCTGTTTTAGAATCTTCCGAGCCTGTTTATGCTTGGCATAAGCTTTTAAATCACAGTTGTCCGGTGCGGTATCCAGTCTTTCTTCCAGCTCAAAGCGTTCAAATTGATGCTGGCTCGGTGCTTTTAAGGTCTGAAACCATTGCTGATCTTCCAGACGCTGCCGGAGTGCAATTTTGTGCTGCTGTAACTGCTGATCGGCAGTATCAAAGTATTTGGCACATAAATGATGTCGAGTTGGCCCGTACTGCTGAAAATCTTGTTCGAATTGGTGACGTATACTTTGCGGAATCTGGAATTTGAGTTCGATTTCTGCCATCGGGCCATTCCTTCTCGATGAAGCTCATAACAATCAATATAGACCAAACAACAAAAGTATTGTGATGTGCTTGTGCAACAAAAAGCACGCCGTAGCGTGCTTTGAAAGTCAGTTAAATACTTATTTAAGAAATTTGCGGCTGACCAGAAACTGTTCTGTCGCTTCCAGTAAGCGCTGTGCATAGACTTCCTGCTTGGCAGTCAGCCAACCCAACACAAACCAGTCACTGGCTTCCAGCTCAGTCTGCTGGATATACAGGGCAGAGGAGGCCAATGTCTGATATTCATTTGCTGCCTGCTGTGCATCATTTAAAGCCTTGCTGTATTTTTGTAGGTTTTTGACATCATAAATCGTGGTCAAAATTGGGAAGCTGAATTTTAATTCCTGAATGCGAATTGCTAGCTGATCCAGACTCTCAAAATTGGTAATATCAGTCTGGTTCATCTGTTCATGCAAGACTTTGTATTGTTGCTGCAAGGTAGTTTGCGCTGCAGATTTCAATTCCAGCGGCTTAGCTTCATTTGTACTTAAGCTGAAGATCAGCAATTCCAGATAGTGATGCACATTTTGGGTGGATTTCACCAGATTGCCCAGCTTCTCTTTGGCATAGAGAATATCTTTAGTCAGGTTCTCTGCGGTCGTAGGATTTTGCAGGAAGCCAGCCAGAGTGTTTTGCATGTGCTGTAAATGTTGCAGATGTTCAAACTGGTGTTTAAATGCGGCAAGCTGATGCGCCCATTTGTCTGAAACCTGAGTATGCCAATCTTTAAACAAAAGTAGGGTCAGATAGAGATGGTCCAAGGCCTGTTGTGCTTGGTCAATATGTTCCTGCTCTGCCGCTTGCGCGGAGATTGCCGCAATATTGGGTAACAGGTGCTGCATTTGCTGGGCCACCAGATGACACAGGTTTTTGCCTGCACTGTCTTTTTTGCTGATCTGGAATTCTTTGGCAAAAGTAGCGGGACTTACATTCTGATGAGTCGCTAACAAATTCCCGATTTCAGCCTTACTACGTACATCCAGCCAAAGCTGATATTTTTTGACCCATTCAAAACTAAAGGCCAGCAAATCCTGAATTGAGCCATGCTTTAACTCGAATTCAACTTCATGCACCTCCTGCTCAGCATGAGGCGTGCGAATACAGCCGATATCCAGGCTGACTTCGATTGATGTGTTTTCATATTCAATCACGCGCAAGGTACGGGCAATATCGGTTTCAAACTGCAATTGCAGCTGGTCAAACTGATCACCTAAAGCACGATTAAGCAAGGCTTGCGCTTCAGCAGACTGCTTGTAAATACTCAGGTCCAGCTCAGGAGACTGTTCTAATTCACCCAGATCATGATTATGCTCGAAACGTTCAATGTGGCTTTTGCCTGCCGCTTTTAACGTCTGAACCCAACGACTGCCTTCTAATCGCTGACGTAGGGCAATTCCATGCTGGGCCAGTTGACGGTCTGCAGTATCATAGTATTTGGCTTGAAGCTGGATCTGTTGAGATTTCTTTGGATCAAGTGCCTTAAGCAGGGCAGTACGGCGTGCCGCGGGAATCTGGAACTTGAGTTCAACTTCAACCATGATAATCATCCTGTCTATTCAATTTATTGAAAAATATTAAAAATAAATTGAATTTTTATTCGCTTGCATAAAATTCCGATATGAAACGGAAATATTTTTTAGACTTTTGAGCGGCTGATTGTAACGAAAAACCAATCTGATGTAAGACTTGACCGATTGAAAAAAATGGAAATGGAAAATTTAAAATGCTGATCTCATTCGCCGGTTTCTACTGAAAGCATGACAATTCAATATCTAAGCCAAATTCAGGAGCAGAATTGCATGAAAATAAAGGTACTTTTAATTGCCTAAATTATGCGCTAAGGTGAAGAAAAAAGATCAGGATGATGATAATGAATGCACAGGTGCAGCCGAGCAACGAGATTGCAGAACTGACTTCTCCACAAATGCCGATTCGTGACTATCATGAATTTTACCGGTTTTATCTAACCGAGCATCGCCATATCATGAGCCGCCGTTTGCATGTCGCAGGCAGCAGTATCGGTTTATATTTTTTTAGCAAAGCCCTTCATCAGCGTAAAGCTAAATATCTGGCCTATGGACTACTCTCAGGTTATGCCTGTGCCTGGATTGGTCATTTCATTTTTGAAAAGAATAAACCGGCCAGCTTTAAACAGCCGCTATACAGTTTTATTTCAGACTGGCGTATGTTTGCCGATGTATTACGTGGTAACCTGAGCCTGGTCGATCGTAAGCACGACAAAATTCCAAGTTAGGGCTTATGACGTTTTATCGGATTTATGCTTAAGTATTGCAATAAAAACGATAAAAACACTTGCAAGTGTAGAGTTATTATTCTATTAATTGTTTTATTGCTTATTCAGTATTTTATCAAAGAGTATAATTCACTGAATAAATCAGTTTTCCAAGCCTGGAGCGACCTTCTCCGGGCTTTTTTTATATTTAAAAAAATAGAAAGATCTGCATTGACGTATTTTTAATTTATCTGAATGATTTAGAAAATATTCACGAGATGAATGAACCAAGTTTGAGAGATAAGATGGTCAGTTCTGCTTAGATGGGTCGATCCTTTCTAGCTTTGACACGTCTCCCCATAAACGGTTTACCCAAAGCTAGAAAGGATCTGGTAGATAAAACACAGCTTTTGCTTTTCTATTTATGTGTTGTGTTCGAACTTATTTAAATCCTTTAATGCATGTAGACCTATCCCTGAAATTGGGTATTTTGAAGTTTTCTTTAAGTTTTGTGATTAATGGTATTCAAGCAATTTTATACACAGGAATCGTAAAATCCGGACATAAAAAAATCGCTTTCAGAATTTTGCAACTTCTCCACTAAGTTATCTGCAAAATCCTAAAAGCGTTTGTCGGAGGGCGTAAGCATTAACACTTTATCATTATTGTTATAAAACCATTAAAACGTAAATTCTCGCAGTCGCCTATCACTGAAAATAGGGATATTGATCAATCACCTGTATAAAAAGTACAAATAATAATCTAATACCTGAATCGGGTATTATTCAGTGTTTAGGATGGGGAAACTCGCCCATTTATGCCTATAATAGCGTATGTATTTTGAATGGCGGCAGTCATGCGCGGTTTATATTTAATTACCAATGATGATCCTATTGAGCTTCTTCTGGCGAAACTTGAAGGTGCAATGGCGACTTATGAAGTTGCGGTACTTCAGTATCGTCGTAAAAAAGTAGCGAAAGAAGATCAGGCTTACGAAATCGAATATATGAAACAAATGTGTGAACAGTATAAAGTTCCATTTGTAATTAATGACGATTTGGAAACTGCAGTAAAATATGGCGTAGGCGTGCATTTGGGTCAGGATGATGGTTCAATCCAGGAAGCTGTTGAGCGTTTGCCTAAAAATGTATTGATTGGCCGCAGTTGTAATAACTCACTTGAGCTTGCTGAACAAGCCATTGCTGATGGGGCTAATTATGTAGCCTTTGGCGCGATCTATGCGACTGATACCAAGCCAGAAGCAGGTAATATTGGTCTGGAAACCTTAAAACAAGCCAAAAGTAAATTAAATGTACCGATTTGCGCTATTGGCGGTTTGACGGTGGAAAACTCGAAAGAGGTCATCGAGGCTGGTGCAGATCTGTGTGCAGTCATTAGTGATGTATTGGGTCGCTCAATGTCGACTGTCGGTCAACGAGTGTATGACTGGTCGGAACTATTTGCTGAACAAGCTTAATTTTTATTTCTTATTGTATTTTTGAGTTGAGTGATTCTCATGAGTTTATCTCCAAAGCAAGAACAACTATTTAAACAAGCCAATAAACATATTCCGGGTGGTGTTAACTCACCTGTACGTGCTTTCAATGGCGTGGGTGGTACGCCTATCTTTATCGAGAAAGCACAAGGTGCTTATCTGTACGATGTCGATGGCAAGCGCTATGTGGACTATGTGGGTTCATGGGGCCCAATGATTCTGGGTCATGCGCATCCATCAATCATTAAAGCGGTGCAAGATGCAGCTGTTGATGGTTTAAGCTTTGGTGCACCAACCGTGCATGAAACCACTTTGGCAGATATCATTTGCGACATCATGCCATCCATTGAATTGGTACGTATGACGAATTCTGGTACTGAAGCGACCATGACTGCGATTCGTCTGGCACGTGGTTATACTGGTCGTGACAAGATCGTAAAATTTGAAGGTTGTTATCACGGTCACTCTGACTCTTTGCTGGTAAAAGCAGGTTCTGGCTTGTTAACTAAAGGCGAAGGTGAAGCGACTTCTGCGGGTGTACCTGCTGATTTTGCCAAACATACTTTAACTCTTCCTTATAACGACATCGCCACTTTAAAAGAATGCTTTGCCAAGTTCGGTTCAGAAATTGCCGGTGTAATTGTAGAGCCAGTAGCAGGAAACATGAATCTGGTGAAACCGATTGATGGTTTCCTGCAAGCGATACGTGATGTCTGTGATGAACATGGTTCAGTCTTCATCATTGATGAAGTGATGACAGGTTTCCGTGTAGGTCTAGGGGGAGCTCAGGCACATTATGGCGTAACTCCTGATTTAACGACTTTGGGTAAAATTATTGGTGCGGGGCTGCCAGTCGGTGCTTTTGGTGGTAAGCGTGAAGTGATGGAATGCATCGCGCCATTAGGTAACGTGTATCAGGCAGGTACTTTGTCCGGTAACCCGCTAGCAATGCGTGCCGGGATCGAGATGTTTAAACATCTGCGTGAGCCAGGTTTTTATGAAAAACTGACTGCTCAACTTGAAAAACTTCTTGCAGGTTTACAAGCAGCTGCGGATGAAGCCGGTATTCCATTCAAGACCCAGCAAGTGGGCGGCATGTTTGGCCTGTACTTCACTGATCAAGAAGACATCACCAGCTTTGATTCAATGCTGAAATGTGACGTAGAAGCTTTCAAGAAATTCTTCCATGGCATGTTAAGTCGTGGTGTGAACCTGGCTCCATCTGCATTTGAAGCAGGATTTATTTCAGCTGCGCATAGTGATGAAGATATTGAATTTACGATTCAAGCGGCTAAAGAAACTTTTGCTGAAATGAAAGGGTAATACAACCTCTCCCTAACCCTCTCCTAAAAGGAGAGGGAACATAAGCCCGAATTCCTTCGGGCTTATTTTATTCTTTTAATTAGACCGCAAAGATTTGAAATTGATAAATTAGAAATTGGATAGTTGAATGAAAACCAAACATTATCTGACCTTAAGCGACGCTGAGTTTTTATTAAATCAGGCCTATGAATATGCGCTAGAAAATGGCTTTAATGTTAGTATTGCTGTAGTTGATGAAACTGGCAATTTGCTGGCAATGAAGCGTATGGATGGTGCTTCACCGATGACAGCAAACCTGTGTCTGGAAAAAGCACGTTGTTCTGCCATTAGTCGCCGCCCATCCAAACTGTTTGAAGATATTATCAAAGGCGGTCAAATGGGCTTTCTGACGATGGATACTTTTTCTGGGATGTTAGAAGGTGGTGAGCCGATTCTGTATCAGGGTCAGTTGGTTGGTGCGATGGGTGTTTCTGGAGTGAAGTCGTTCCAGGATGCGGAGATCGCACAGCAGGCGATTGAGAAGTTTTTGGCACTACAAAATTAGGTGTTTGTATTTGGAAAATACAAAATTATAGTGAGTATGAATAAATTTAACAAAACCCGAGTTAGTTTGCTTGGGTTTTTATTAGATTCTAAGATTATAAATAACCCGAATCCTGCTTAAGCCGATGACTTCATAATTTGAATTGTTGGCTTATTTTTATGGATCAGTTGATATGCACACAAGGACGCGTAAATCCCTCCTAGAAATCCATGAACACTACGTGCTTT
>NZ_JBHDVN010000049.1:0-20510 GCF_046635365.1 Acinetobacter sp. NIOH-H-8 | reverse complement strand
CATGAAATACGGTATTCTGATGTGACAAAACCTGAATCCTGGTCGTTAAAGTGTTTGTTTGCACTCATATTTTAACTGTTAGGACTCAGGTTTTTTTATTTAAAGCAAACTATGGGACAGCAGTGCCCAATTGGGTGCTTTTTTAATTTGTCACTCTTACTTTTTCGGAGCAGGTACAGAAGCCTCGGTAGTAATGTTTACTGTAATTTTATCGCCCACATTTGGAACATAACCACCTACCCCAAAGGCTGAACGGTTAAATGAAGTGGTTGCATTGAAACCAATCGTTTGTAATTTAGTCATTGGATGTACGCCTTGTTTATTTAAAACTGCATCCAGTACCACAGGTTTAGTGACATCTTTCACGGTTAAGTTGCCGGTGATTTTATATTTGTTTTTGCCTAAAGCCTGAACTTTAGTACTTTTAAAAGTAATATTCGGATATTTGGCGACATCAAAAAATTCTGCTGTCTTAATATGGTCATCCAGTGCTTTCACATTCGTATTAATGCTTGCAACCGGGATGTTCACATTGACCGAAGAATTCGCAGGTTTTTCATTATCAACATTAATGGTGCCTTGGATGTCACTGAAGTTTGCAGATGGCGTAGAGAAACCAAAGTGGCTCCAAGAGAAAACAGTTGCTGAATGAGTCGGGTCAATCGTATAGGCCACTGGTTTTGCCATAGAAACTGTTGCTACAGATGCGACCGCCAAGCCTAATGCTAATGTTTTGAAATTCATGTTTTTATCTCACGTTTTGGATGTTAATAAGTGTATAGAATCTGGAACCGTTTACAGCCCTAAAGATAAAACGTTTTGTTGCAGCGATGAAACGATAAAATTGTAAGTTATTTTTTTAATTTTTGAGCTTTAATCCATACGGTACTGAATGAATCCTGTTTTCTTGGCGACTTTGTTATACAACGCTTGTGCCTGATGGTTTGATTCCTGAGTCAGCCAGTAAACCCGGTCGCAATTACGCTGCTGCGCGACCTGATAGACATGTTGAATCAGCTTGCGCGCCACGCCTTGTCCGCGATAGTCCGGATGGGTAAATAGATCCTGCAAATAGGCATAAGGTCTTACTGTCCAGCTACTGTTATGTTCGATGACATGCACAATCCCAACGACCTTTCCATCTATCAGCGCCGCAAAACCGTACATTGAATCTAGCTCATAATTGGTTAATTTATCCCAGGTATTTTTACTTACCTCATCCGAAATTTGGGTCTGATAAAAGCGTTGATAGTCTTGCCATAAAAATAGCCATTCTGGCTGTGATATTTGCTCTAAAGATTTGATCTGGATCTGGGATGATATTTCCATATTGAGTAACTTCTTTGGTTTATGTATTTAATTATCTTTAAGTCAATTACTTACGATACAAGTCATTAAGTTTTTATGATGACATAAACTTAGATTTATCTTATCTAATGTTCATAAGCAACTGCCAGATGAAAATCATCCGATATAAAAAAAGCCCCGCTCAGGGACTTTTAGTATTTTCTATTAAAGTTTTTCAACCAGAATACGATCCACCTGTTTCAAACCAGAATGCTTTTCATGGTTCTTGCGACGTACTTTAATGATTTTTTCTTCAGCCATTTCCTGAAGTAATAGCTCAACCGCCACCATTGCTTCAAGGGATAGATCCTGCTCGATCCATTTCTGCTCGCCTGCATCCATTAAAGTAATTTCATCACTAATTTGTTCATACAAGCTCATGTTTATCTCACTCTTTCATTTCAATTATGGGAGAACACTTTTTAGCGGTTGCCACATGAAAACAAGGCTAGAAAGCGGAAAAACAAAAGACGCCCCAAAACTGGGGCGCCCTTAAAAAACCACTTAATCAGTTGATTAAGCAATAATCTCTTTTACAGCTGCTACAACAGCTTCAGTTGTAATGCCGAAGTGTTTAAACAGGTCTTTAGCAGGTGCAGATTCGCCATAAGTGGTCATACCGATCACACGGCCATCCAGACCTACAAATTTCCACCAGTAATCCACATGTGCAGCTTCAACCGCTACACGCGCACGAATATTTGAAGGAAGAACCGCTTCACGATACGCAGCATCCTGTTTCACGAACTCTTCAGCACATGGCATAGATACGACACGCACACCTTCAAGCTGTGCATATGCCTCCATTGCAAGAGAAACCTCAGAACCAGTCGCAATGATAATCGCTTTCAATTCGCCTTTTTCTTCAGCTAGAACATAACCACCTTTCGCTACATTCTCAATTTGTGCTTGAGTACGAGTTTGGAATGGCAGGTTTTGACGAGAGAAGATCAACGCTGTTGGACCTTCTGAACGCATTAAAGCTGATTTCCAGGAAATCGCTGCTTCAACGGTGTCACATGGACGCCATGTATTCAGGTTTGGTGTACCACGCAAAGATGCGATTTGTTCGATTGGCTGGTGTGTAGGACCATCTTCACCCAGACCGATTGAATCGTGAGTATATACATGGATCACACGTTGTTTCATCAGTGCAGACATACGTACTGCATTACGTGCATATTCCATAAACATCAGGAATGTTGCTACATAAGGAATGAAACCGCCATGCAGTGCAACACCGTTGGCAATCGCAGTCATACCAAATTCACGTACGCCGTAGTGAACATAGTTACCTGCTGGATTGTCCTGTACGCCTTGGGCGCCTTTCCAAAGTGTCAGGTTAGAACCTGCAAGGTCAGCAGAACCACCTAGTACTTCTGGTAGTGAAGGCACAAGAGCTTGTAACGTATTTTGGCTCGCTTTACGTGTCGCAATGGTTTCTTCTTTTGCATTTACTTCAGCGATATAAGCATCCGCTTTTGCAACGAAGTCAGCTGGAAGATCACCAGAAAGACGACGTTTTAATTCAGCTGCTTCTGTTGGATATTTTGCTGCATAAGCGGCAAAAGTTTCATTCCATGCTGCTTCAGCTTGTGAACCTTTATCTTTGGCATCCCAAGCTGCGTATACATCCTCAGGAATGACAAATGCTTCGTCTGACCAGCCAAGCGCTTCACGAGTCAGTACGATTTCGTCATTACCCAAAGGAGCACCGTGACAGTCTTCTTTACCTTGTTTGTTTGGTGAACCTAAACCAATCACTGTTTTACACATGATGATGGTTGGTTTGTTCGCTTCAGCTTTTGCTTCAAGAGTGGCTTGACGGATTGCATCAGCATCATGACCGTCAACTTTGATCACTTGCCAACCATAAGACTTGAAGCGTTGTTCTGTATCGTCAGAGAACCAGCCTTCAACTTCACCGTCAATCGAAATACCGTTGTCATCATAGTAAGCAATCAGCTTACCCAGACCTAAAGTACCTGCCAAAGAACATGCTTCGTGAGAAACACCTTCCATCAAGCAGCCATCGCCCAGGAAGCAGTAAGTGTAGTGATCTACAACTTTGATATCTTCCTTGTTGAATTGCGCTGCTAAAGTTTTTTCAGCCAGTGCAAAACCAACAGCATTTGCGATACCTTGGCCTAATGGGCCAGTGGTTGTTTCAATACCCGGTGCATAGCCCAATTCTGGGTGACCTGGAGTTTTAGAATGAAGTTGACGGAATGCTTTAAGATCTTCAATTGAAAGATCATAGCCCGTTAAATGAAGAAGTGCGTATTGAAGCATAGAGCCATGGCCATTCGACAATACGAAACGGTCACGGTTAGCCCAATTCGGATTTGTTGGGTTATGGTTTAAGAATTCGCGCCAAACCACATCAGCGATATCTGCCATCCCCATTGGAGCACCTGGATGTCCTGAGTTTGCTTTTTGCACAGCATCCATTGCCAATACACGAATTGCGTTTGCAATACGACGTTCATTAAGCGGGGTTGTCATAAATCAGCGTCCAAATAAATTCAGAAGAAATAGGAAATGATGAAAAGACTTTCAAAACTGTCGTCTATTGTCTTAAAAAAACAGCGAGGGGTAAAGACTAGCCTACAATATTTATCAATTTATTGATCTTGTATTTACCTATCGGATAAATATTCTGCACTTTTAAGGTGCATTGTCTGACTAGAGTTTAAGTTAGATTCTAATAAGATGATAAATCTGGGATTATTCTTAACTATTTTTTATAAATTAAACTTTTACAATATGTTGAATTCCTTTTCAGGATACCTCCAAATAGCAATTAAAATAGAAGATCCAGATTTAAATAAATGATCTTTTCCAGGCTATAAAAATGTATATGTGAATATATATTGTTTGCCCCAGATCCTCAGACATAAAAAGATAAAGGTTGAAGTTAAATCAGACTAATCGATACCACGAAAATTATTGTCCTCGGCAATCTTTAGGTAAATAACGCTGATTGATATCGCTAGAAGAACAACTGCCGCTATAAACATCAAAAGCGATGGATTTTCCACGGATTGCCGTATCTACTCCATCCTGCCGTAGCTTAAATTCTATCCGGCAAGCTGCATTGATCACGACTTTTTCAATATATTGGGTTCCGCTGCCAATTTGACGGCCCGCATCACAATGTCCATCAGAGGCAATAAATTGAGTTCGATAGCCACCTGCCTGCTCAAAAACCTCCGCTAGTTGGCTTCGCACTACATAACTGTGATAACTCATGCCTGCTACTGTCGCCAGAATGGCAATAATCGTGAGTACAATCATGACTTCAATCAAGGTAAACGCCTTTTGATACATGCTTTTCCATCTCCGTACAGTCTTTTAAACAAGTCCATACCAAAAGATTTCGCCACTTCCTGACAGGCGGTTTGTGAAGACTTGAAGCTACTATGCAGAGTCGTACTATTTGCAGCAAGGCTGTCTGTCGTGTGATCAATACACCCGCCTTAATTTATTAATAGAATGATCACTTTCCTTGATATTTTAGACACTCTAATTTTTATATTTTTCTTAGTATTTGGTTCTACGAATTTATCTGGAAATCTCGCGGCTTAATAAGTGCTCCTTATCAATTGACAGACTATTTATTAACTTTATTAAATGAATCCACCCTGCTGTTTAATTAGGCATATCAGTTTTTTTAATTCCAATAATCAAATAAAAGCACAATAATTTGAAACAATTTCGTGCAATTTTGTCGAGTTACGCTAGTCCTAGAGCACAAGTCGATGTAACATATCGGGTCTTTAAATTTAACTGTGATAGGACTATGCGCGAGTACGCTGTATTTACTTCGGAATCTGTAAGCGAAGGCCATCCAGATAAAATGGCTGACCAAATCAGTGATGCTATCTTGGATGCAATCTTAAAAGAAGACCCATACGCACGGGTTGCTTGTGAAACGCTTGTAAAAACAGGTGCGGTTGTACTTGCCGGTGAAATCACAACAACTGCGAACATCGATTTTGAAGCGGTTGTCCGCCATACCGTTAACAGTATTGGTTATCATCATTCTGACCTAGGTTTTGATGGTTCGACCTGTGCGATCATCAACATGATCGGTAAGCAGTCTCCTGAAATTGCTCAGGGTGTAGACCGTCAGAAACCTGAAGATCAAGGTGCTGGCGACCAGGGCTTGATGTTTGGTTATGCCAGCCGTGAAACTGATGTACTCATGCCTGCTCCAATTTCTTATGCGCACCGCTTAATGGAAAAACAGGCTGAATTACGCCGTAACGGTACATTGCCTTGGTTACGTCCAGACGCAAAAAGCCAGGTGACTTTCGCTTATGAAAATGGCGTGCCTGTTCGTCTAGATGCTGTTGTGCTTTCAACTCAACACGATCCTGAAATTTCACAAGCTCATTTAAAAGAAGCTGTGATTGAAGAAATCGTGAAAAAAATCATTCCTGCCGACATGTTCCATGCAGACACCAAATTCCACATCAATCCGACCGGGATGTTTGTGATCGGTGGTCCTGTAGGTGACTGTGGTCTGACTGGCCGTAAAATCATTGTAGATACTTACGGCGGTATGGCACGTCACGGCGGTGGTGCATTCTCTGGTAAAGATCCATCAAAAGTTGACCGTTCTGCTGCTTATGCAGGCCGTTATGTTGCGAAAAACATTGTCGCTGCGGGTCTTGCAGATAAATGTGAAATTCAGGTGTCTTATGCAATTGGTGTTGCCGAGCCAACTTCAATTTCAATCAATACCTTCAATACAGGCAAAGTGTCGGATGAATTGATCGTTCAATTGGTTCGTGAGCACTTTGACCTGCGTCCATATGGTATTACCCGTATGTTGAACCTGATCCAGCCAATGTATAAACAGACTGCGGCTTATGGTCACTTTGGTCGTGAAGGTTCAGATACTGCATTTACTTGGGAAAAAACTGACAAAGTCGAAGCACTTAAAGCATCTGCTGGTCTATAAGTTTTCAAGTTTTAAAAGCTCGCTTTATGCGGGCTTTTTTTATGGCTTCTACTTTTAGCCTGACAAAAATTGAGCTGGAAATAGTTGTGTTTTGTTACATCTAAAATTGCATACTAAAGCGAGTCTATGCATTCTTTATAAGCAGTGAGAAACAATCCATACAAGGGTTTGTAAGAAAATACATTCAAATAATCAGACGATTTATATTGAGTGAAATTTGTATAAGCCTTTATAAAAATTACATTTAGTGAACAAATTCTGATCTAATTATTAGCATAAATTCAAATAAATACTCGCTAGACTGTTTTCGACCTTACAACTACAAAGGATATGACACGATGAATAAATTACTTGTTGCTTTGGGTTTAGTTGCTACCGTAACACTGGTGGGTTGTAATAAAGAGAAACAGCCTGAAACTGGCGCGACTACAGGTGAGCATTTAGAAAATGCTGCTACTCAAGCCGGCCATGATATGGAAGATGCCACTCATGAGGCGTCTCAAGAAACTGACCAAGCCATGGATAATGCGGCAGCGAATGCTTCCCGTGCCGCTGATGAAGCTGCAGCTGCGACTTCTCGAGCAGCCGATGCCACTGCTGAAGCCGCTAAAAATGCGACTGCTGCAACTGCGGGTGCTATTGAAGAAGGTGCAGGTAAAGTACGCGAGAAAGCTGAAAATTAATTTTTAAAGCTTTCAATCTTTAAAAGCCTGCTTTGCAGGCTTTTAAACTTTTTATACGTTTCACTATTAGACGGGTGATTGTTCTAATTAAAATGATATCTTCTAAAATAATCACGACCTTATATCATTTAAAGTCATAATTATTATCAGTTATCAGGATGTTTAATTGACTCTAAGAAGCCCTAGATCAGCCCATTTTAGTGAGAAATTGCGTAATATACGCGACTTTATTTTTAAAACTTGATCTCCCATGTCTGTTATTGCTGCGTCTTCCCAGCGATCGAATCTCTCGGTCTGGGTGGCTTTTATTTTACTTATACTAGGAACCGTCGGTGCCTATCACATCGTAGGTCTAAACCAGGCTCTATTATTTCTGGTGGGTGGTGCACTGGGTATGACCTTGTATCATGCCTCGTTTGGTTTCACCTCCAGCTGGCGCGTCTTTATTAAAGAACGTCGTGGTCGTGGCTTACGTGCGCAAATGATCATGTTAGGTCTTGCTGTATTGCTATTTTTCCCTGCTTTAGGTGCAGGTGAACTGTTTGGTAATCCAGTTCAAGGCTTTGTCAGTCCAGTTTCACTTTCTGTGGTAATCGGGGCATTTATTTTCGGGATTGGCATGCAGCTCGGTGGCGGTTGTGCATCAGGCACACTTTATACTGTGGGTGGTGGCAGTGCCCGTATGCTGGTGACCCTGTTTTTCTTCTGTGCCGGCTCACTGATTGCGACTTCGCATATTGACTGGTGGTTTAACCTACCTCATTTCGCACCTATCTCTATTGTAGAAAGTTTTGGTGTCATTCCTGCACTTGTTTTGAGTTTCATTATTTTTGCTGTCATTGCGGCTGTAACTGTATTTTTTGAAAAGAAACGTCATGGCAGTCTGGAAATTGAAGCTCAAAGCCAACATCAGGGCTGGAAACGCTTTTTACGTGGTCCATGGCCATTAATCTGGGGTGGAATCATTTTAACCCTGCTTAATTTTGCTACTTTGGCGCTGGCTGGTCGTCCATGGGGGGTTACTTCTGCCCTTGCTGTCTGGGCCGCGAAATCTGCAAGTTTTGTTGGAATTGATGTAGCCTCTTGGGCGTATTGGCAGCAACCAGCAAATGCCAAAGCCTTATCTGAATCGCTCTGGTTCGATATTACGTCCATGATGAACTTTGGCATTATACTTGGTGCATTATTGGCTGCCAGTCTGGCAGGTAAATTTGCTCCGAACTTCAATATTCCAAAACGTTCATTGGTTGCTGCAGTTATTGGTGGCTTGATGCTTGGCTACGGCGCTCGTCTGGCTTATGGCTGTAATATCGGTGCCTATTTTAGTGGTATTGCTTCGGGCAGTGTACATGGCTGGTTATGGCTGATCTTCGCATTCCTCGGAAATGGTTTAGGTGTAAAACTTCGTCCAATTTTCTTCCCAGGTGAGAAACCTCAACCAGAAAAATTGACTGGTTGCTAAATAAAAAAAGCCCATCTTTACGATGGGCTTTTTTATAGCTTCATACTTATAACGCAGCTTTTAAATTACAGCCATAATTCATAGTTTGTTGAACCTGGCGATAAGTCGTATAACGATCCAGAATAAAAGTATAGAATTGATCGCTAGATACAAAATTGGATTTCAGGTCTTCATTCTCGGCTTTAGGTAATTGAATCTCGTCGAGCAGATTCAGATTATAATGCCCTAAGCGATACATCTCGGCAAAATAGCCATTCATCATGTCACAATAGGCCACTTTACTGGATTTTAGAGCAGTCCGGCTGACAGGATGCTGATTCAAGGTTTGCAGGTTATTCACATCCAAAGGCAGCTGATGAGAAAAGGCAATACTTTCTAGTTTTTTAAATTGCTGAAAGTCCTGTGCCAACTTACTATTTAGATCATTAAAACGTTGCTGTAATTCCTGTGCACTTTTAACCTGATATTTACCCGGATCTACTGCTACTTTCTGTTGCTCTGCTGAACATGCAGCCAATCCAGTTACCATAGCTAATGATGCCAGCCATACCTTCATATCTATACACTCGATCTAAATATTAGCTGTCATTATGCCTTAAACTTGGGCGAAGATTTTATTTAAAGTACTTTCTCATTCATATAACGCCAGTAGCGTTTAGGTACATACTGGATATGCAGTTTCATATTTTGTCGTGCCTGAATATTCACGCTTTTAAAATAATCTTTCCAAAGCTGATCATAGAGTACTTCATCATCATCCAGTTCAATACTAAAAGACTGACTATGTCCAATCCGGATTTGTGGATCAACCATTTCTGCATTCATCTCTATCTGATGTACATCATCTAAATCGTAATAGATGCCGTACTGGCGCTGCTCATCATAAATTAGCCAACATTGGTCTTGGTAACGTTCCTTAAAATGCCGGGAAATGATCGGCAGAACATTAAAATCCGGTTTGACCAGACTGAGGAATAAACCATCTTTGGCTTTTTTGAAGCGGACAAAAGCTTCCATACGATGCTTTTCACGCCCGACCTGTTTGCACCATTGTGACATTCCAATGACTGCATGATGGCCATAATCTTTATCAACCGGCCGCTGGTTTTGAAATACATAAACTGCAAAATCGAATAGGTTCTGAAATGCCTGTTCTTTTTCAGAAAGAAAAGCATAATAAAAGGCTTTTAAACTTCTGGATGATACTTTCTGTTTTAAGCCTTGCCAGACCCGCTGTCCCTGACTTTCATTCGGAGCTACATGAATAAAATCATCGAATAAGCCATTTTGTGCCTGCGGATTAGCCGTCACTTTGACATCAAACTCTTTAAACTCAAAAGCCCGAAATACACAGCTTAATAAACCGGTCATGGTGCCATCAAAACAGTACTGTGCCATTAGAAACCGAATCCCAGTTGAGGTGACAGTTGCTGCTGATATTTGGATTGACCGGCTTGTAAAATTTGCTGGCGAATCTGCTGGGATTGCTGCTCCTTTTTAAATTTTGGTGTATCTGCACAGCGGATAAAATGCTGCGCCCGGTTATACGCCACGCCCATCCGTTTTAGTTGATCGATATGAATCTGACCAAAACGGCGTGCCTGTACAATCTTTTTGGCAGAACGTACTCCAATACCCGGCACGCGTAAAATCATTTTGTAGTCGGCTCGGTTAATATCAACCGGGAAAGCCTCAGGATGGCGCAAAGCCCAGCTCAGTTTTGGATCAATATCCAGATCCAGATTTGGATACTGGTCATCCACAATTTCATCTGCTTCAAAACCATAAAAACGCATCAGCCAGTCAGACTGATATAGACGATTTTCTCTTAATAAGGGTGGCGCTGAGCCAATTGCGGGTAAGGCTTTTTCTTCAGAGTTAATCGGAATATAGCCAGAAAAATACACGCGTTTCAGCTTAAATTCCTTGTAGTGCTGATCAGCCATCAAAATAATATCTTTGTCCGTTTCACTATGCGCACCGACCACCATTTGCGTGGTCTGCCCTGCGGGAACAAATTTGGGAACGGATTTGATGATCTTACGTTCATCTTTCAACTGGATTAAGCGATCCCGCACAATTCCCAGATCTTTTTGCACTTCTGTATGGGTTTTCTCTGGGGCAAACTTTTGCAAGCCTGCTTCGGTTGGCATTTCCAGATTGATACTCATCCGGTCAACGTATAAACCTGCTTCAGTAATGATCTCCTGCGATGCTCCCGGAATGGTTTTAAGATGAATATAACCATTAAAATTTTCTTCAAGACGCAGCTTTTTCACCACCTGCAACATCCGCTCCATGGTGTAATCTGCCGATTTAAAAATTCCCGAACTTAAAAACAGCCCTTCAATATAATTACGGCGATAAAAATTCATGGTCAGATCGACCACTTCCTGTACGGTAAATGCAGCACGTTTTACGTCATTGGAACGACGAGAGACACAATAGGCACAGTCAAAAATGCAGACATTAGAAAACAGTATTTTCAGTAATGAGACACAGCGACCATCTTCAGTATAACTATGACAGATCCCGTTTCCGGTATTGCCCAAGCCTTTGTCTTTATTTTTACGGTTACTGCCACTCGATGAACAGGACACATCATATTTGGCTGCATCAGCTAAAATTTGTAGTTTTTCTCGGATACGATCAGACATGATTTCAGCAAGTTGTTGGCTAAAAACCTATTATAAATTTTCCCCGCGATGCACTATAGCTTTCCTGTCCTTGTGGCGACATCTCATGTCGTAACAAATGTAATTGAACCGTTATCCATACAGCATTATTTCAAAATAAAATAACCAATATGATTTGCTTAATTCTGCGGCTGTAGGCAAAGTAGATAGAGTAACAGGGAGCAAATCTATGTCTTTATTAGAAAAACTTGGAATAAAACATCCTATTTTTTTGGCCCCTATGGCAGGCGTTTCGACACCTGAACTGGCAGCAGAAGTTTCAAATCAGGGTGGTCTGGGTTCGCTCGGCTTAGGAGCCAGCAGCGTAGAGTCTGCGCGTCAGCAGATTTTAAAAACTCAGGAATTTACAGATTGTCCATTTCAGGTTAACTTTTTCTGTCATGACAGCCAGCCTCTTGATGAAAACGTAGCTCAAGCCTGGATTAACCAGTTTAAAGATAAATTTGCTGAATACGGAATTAATCCACCCACTCAATTGAACTGTATTTACCCAAGTTTTAAAGACAATGATGACTTCCTGAATCTGGTTCTGGAAACCAGACCATGTGCGGTCAGCTTTCATTTTGGTATTCCTCTTCCGCATCAGATTCAGGCTCTAAAAGATGCCGGTATTCTGACGATGGTATCTGCAACCAATTTTGCTGAGGCCAAAGCCATTCAAGCAGCAGGGATTGATATCATCATTGCTCAAGGCATTGAGGCTGGAGGTCACCGGGGTATCTTTAGTACCAAATTTGATGCCTCAGTCAAAACCTCCAATCTGGTCAAGTTAATAAAACAGCATTTTTCACTGCCGGTGGTTGCTGCAGGCGGAATCATGAATGGTGAACAAGCTCGTCAGATGATAGACTTTGGCGCTGAAGCAGTACAATTGGGTACAGCATTTGTTCAATGCAAATCTTCAAATGCCAATGACGCCTATCGTAAAGCGCTACTGTCCAAGCCGCTGACTCAAGTTAGTGCTAGCATTTCCGGCCGCCCAGCGCGTGGCATCATTAATCACTGGCACATAGACGTAGACACGCCTAATCGTCTGGATGTTCCTGTCTATCCGTATACTTATGATCTGGCCAAGCAGTTACATGCAGCAGCGTCCAAACATGGTGATCAGGGTTATGGCGCGTTTTGGGCAGGTTCAAATGTGGCGCAAATTCGTGAGATGGAAGCCTCTGATTTAATTAATCAGTTAGTACTGGAAATGAAACAGAAATAAAAAAAAATTATTTTTAAAATAAAAAACCTCTCCAAAGAGAGGTTTTTTATATCGATTCTTTAACGCGTCATACGATGCCAAGCATCTTTGATCGCAAATTTTGCTTCTTCCCAATTCAAACGAGATTCACCTTTTACCTGTTCCCATTTGGTTCGTAATTCAGGTTCGGCATGTTCGAAGTCAGTCTGACGATCATATAGCGGACGGTTTTCATAACCCACCCGATAAGCACCACGATAGTCACGATCATAGTCTAGATCACTGTAGGTGGTACGTGATTCAGTATAGTACGGACGGTTGGTATGCTCAGTTCTCCAGTAATCATCTTCCTGCTTAATCGTGTCCGGATGCTGATAATTATCTGCCTCTGGATGATTTTCTGGATGCTCGTAGTTATCCGTCTGTTTCGGATGATCAGATGAAGCAATATCATTCCCTGCAATACCGCCTACAACACCGCCAATGATACCGCCTACTACTGCCCCTGGAGGACCACCTACCAGACCGGCAGTCGCTCCAACTGCTGCCCCGCCTAAAGTACCTGCACTGGTAGCAAGTACATTATCCTCACCTTCATTCATATCTGGCACACGAGGATTATCTTTTTGAGGTGAATTCAAATCTGGTCGAGCACTGGCATCTGTTGCATCTTGATTTAATGCGTCACTACGTTCCTCTGGTAATTCAGTCGAGGTTTTATTGCCAAAGTCTGTAACTGGACGATTGGTATTTGTCATTATAGATCTCCCTTGATCATGAGAATGAACAAGATTGAATAAACATCTTGCCATGCTAGAAATTCAGCTTAGATCAATTTCACGTAAACAATGTCCATGTCATGTCCAGTTTCAGTGAACTTAATATGCGGCTATGTTCGATAAAGGTCTGAATGTAACGGAAGCATATAAAATCTTAGCTATAAGATAAAAAAGGTACTGTATTTACAACAGTACCTTTTAGAAGAACTAGGAAATCTCTCTTTTTATTTGGTTTCTAGAAGATTCACCTGATCTATTTGTACATCGCTCATGATATGTCCATGTTCCAGTAATCCATTAAAATAGTTTTCCACCACTTTATATTGATCGGCGGTGTTTTCTACCTGATACATATTTTGACGGAATTCATTGCTGGAACGTAAACCTTTGGTATACCAGGCAATATGCTTACGTGAAATACGACAACCTGAATATTCACCATAAAACTCATAAAGCTCAGATAAATGCCCTAGTAGCACCTCTTTCACTTCAGCAATACTTGGCGCAGCCAGATGCTCTCCGGTTTTTAAATAATGTGCAATTTCACGAAAAATCCAGGGACGGCCTTGTGCAGCACGGCCAATCATGATGGCATCTGCACCTGTATAGTCCAGTACATATTTGGCTTTCTCAGGGCTATCAATATCTCCGTTCGCAATCACGGGAATATTCAGCATCTCTTTCACTTCCTTGATTAAGGAGTAACGTGCCGTATTGAGGTACATATCTTCACGAGTACGGCCATGTAATGCCAGCGCTGCAATCCCCGCGTCTTCAGCACGTTTTGCAACTCGCAGAATATTTTCATGACCGTTGAGATAGCCCAAACGGGTTTTTAAAGTCACAGGAACATCAACTGCAGCAACAACTGCATCTAAAATACGTGCAACCAGATCTTCATCCTTTAACAAGGCAGAACCGGCCAGCTTATTACAGACTTTCTTTGCTGGACATCCCATATTGATATCAACAATTTGTGCCCCATTTGCGACCTGATAGCGTGCTGCCTCAGCTAAGTCATGCGGATCAGAACCAGCTATCTGCGCTGAGATTGGTGCCAGCTCACCATCAAAATTCGCCCGATATAAGCTCTTTTTGCTCATGCGCAAGGTCTTGTCAGAAGTCATCATTTCACTGACTGCATGACCCGCACCGAAGTACTTGCATAAGGTTCTAAATGGACGATCGGTGACACCTGCCATAGGAGCGACAATCAAATTATTTGACAGTTGATAGGGACCAATATACATATAAATTCATCACTTTTCTGATGGGCATAGTATACTGCATCTGCCTTGTTCACTCATCTTTTCAATTTATTTACGACACCATGAACAAATATTTTGCTCAAGCTTTTTCTCTTAAGTCCTTATCCCTACTTGCTTTATCTATTAGCCTTGTAGGGTGCGGCAATGGTTCATGGTGGTCAAATGATGAACCAACTCTTGAAGTTGAACATATTCGCAAAGCCATTCCAGGCCGTGTCAGCCAGCGTGAATCCTGGGCACAAGATATTTATGACATCACTGACCAGCTCGGTATTCCACAAACCAAAGAGAATATCTGTTCAATCGTGGCAGTTGTCGATCAGGAATCTAACTTTAATGCAGACCCGGTAGTTCCTGGTCTTGGTGAGAAAGCCGTTAAAGAAGTTCAGGAACGTCTGGAAGAAAAATTTAAAGATAAACTTGGTGAAAGTATCGGTGGAACAGTTGCAGGATATTTCCAGGATGTACTGAAAAACCAGCCAAGTCCAGAAGACAATTATCTCAGTCAGATGCGCCGGGTCAAAACCGAACGTCAATTAGATGAACTTTATCGTGAAATCTTTGATTACATGGCCAAGCATTATCATGTAAGTGCACTGACAGGTGCTGCCAAACTGTTTGGACAAAATATTGGCGAAAAAATGAATCCGATTACAACTTTGGGTTCTATGCAGGTTCATATCAGCTATGCCAAGGAATATAAACGTCAAGGTGGCAGTATTGCTGATTTGCGTAGTGACCTGTATAGCCAGTACGGCGGACTCTATTACGGGATTCATCGATTGATGATGTACCCTGCGGATTATGAAAAACCGATTTATCGCTTTGCTGATTATAACTCCGGGATGTATTCCAGCCGTAATGCAGCATTCCAGAGCATGTTAAATAGCTTAACCGAAGCTGAATTGAGCCTAGATGGCGATTTACTGCTATATACTAAAGATGGCGCGATTCGCTCACAAAAGAGTCAATCTGAACGAGAGCTCATCAGTGTTTTTGCAAAAAATAATTTTATTATTACTGAACGTCAGATTCGGGCGGATTTAAAAAAAGAAAAAGTTAAAGATTTTGAAGATACTATGACTTATCGTGGCATCAGTAAACTTTATCAAGAAAAAACCGGTAAAGAGCCAATTTATGCGATGATGCCAGAAGTCGTGATCTCAGGTCCAAAATTGAGTCGTGAGTATAATACTAACTGGTTTGCCAGCCGTGTCGATGGTCGTTATCAAACATGCATGCGCCGCATCAAAAACATAAAACTCTAGCTTTATTTGATTTTGATGGAACCCTGTATCCTTATGACAGTTTTACAGGGTTCATTTTCTATGCCTTAAAAAAAAGGCAAATTCTAAAACGTGGACTTCGTATTCTTCCTTGGATTCAGGCTTACTATCTTAAGCTCTATCCTGCTCATGCAATGCGACCGAAGCTGTATTACACTATGTTCAGAAATAGTCATGCGCAGGAAATTCAGCAGCTTGCCAAAGAATATGCACAGCGGCTTGTTTTAAGATTGAATCCCAAGCTATTAAAGCAACTCAAACAACACCAGCAACTCGGGCATCAAGTCGTTCTCGTTTCAGCCTCGTTAGATTTATATTTAAAACCGGTTTGTACCTATTTAGGCATTGACCTGATTTGTAGTGAAGTAGAAATTCTGACAGGCAAAATGACAGGTTTATACAACACACCTGATTGTAGTAAGGACCAGAAGAAAAGTAGAATCTTGGAAAAATATAATTTAGAAGATTATGCTGAAATTTATGCTTATGGAAATAGTGAGGAAGATGAGGCAATGTTAAGCCTTGCACAGTATGCTTATCTGGAGGGCCGAGATAAAGTACTTCCACTACTTGAAATGAATTTATCCGAGTCTGAGCTTAAAATAATTAATTAAACTGAGAATAATAAAAAACCGCTATGAATAGCGGTTTTTTATTGAAATCTATCTTACTTCTTAAACGGAAACGCATATTTCACGATACGTTTAATCACGCTGCCATACTGTTTTACCAGACTGGCATTATTATAGTTTAAGCCGTATTTTTTACATACCGCTTCTACTTTTGGTGCCATTTGACGGTAACGGCGTGCAGGCACATCTGGATATAAGTGGTGTTCAATCTGATGGCTTAAATGTCCAGTCAAAATATGAAACGCTTCAGAACCAGTCAAGTTTGAAGAACCACGAATCTGGCGCATATACCAGTGACCACGGCTTTCATTTTCCATCACAGCTTTCGGAAACACTTCTACATCTTTGGTAAAGTGACCACAGAAAATAATACTGAAAGTCCAGATATTACGAAGGCCATTTGCCACCAGGTTACCTGTCAATACCGGTAATGCTGCAGGACCTGCAATCAATGGAAAAAATACATAATCTTTGAATAATTGCTTGCCAATTTTACGCTGCATTGGCTTCCATTCTTCAAGAGTTTGTTCTTTGGTTTTACGGCCTTTGAAGTATTTACCCAATTCAAGGTTTTGAATGGCTACGCCCCACTGGAATAACAAGCAAAATGGAATACTGTAAATTGGCTGTAATAAATAACCTGGTTTCCAGCGTTGCTCAGGGAACAAACGCAACAAGCCATAACCAATATCATCATCCATGCCTTTAATGTTAGTATAAGTATGATGCTTGAAGTTATGGGTTTGACGCCAGTTGTCTGAAGTTCCGACAATATCCCACTCGTAAGTCTGGCCATTGAGCTTCGGATCATTCATCCAGTCATATTGACCGTGCATGACATTATGACCCAATTCCATATTTTCCATGATTTTGGCAAAGCCTAATAAGCCTGTACCCAACAACCATGCTGGCGGGAACCATCCTGCAAATAATAAGGCACGACCTGCAATCGATGAATAACGGATACTCGAATATACGCGACGGATATATTTGGCATCTTTTTCACCTAAATCATCCAGCACTTCCTGTTTGATGGCATCAAGCTCACGTGCAAGTTCATCTAGCTCAGACTGGGTCAGTTCACGGTTTTTAGGATTTTTAAAATACTGTAATTTTACTGGCATATTCATAGGATAAAACTCGCTTATAAGTCGATGACAAGGTCAGTCTGCGCTGAGTTAACACAAATTTTTAAAAGATTACCCGGCTCGGTATTTTGTGCGCCATTGACCAGATTCTTGGTTGAACCTTCCGCTTTATTACAGGCACATTTATTACAGATGCCCATACGACAGCCATGGGTCGGTCGGATATTCTGCTGTTCCAGACTCACCAGAATCGACTGGCCTTTAGGAATCGTGACGATTTTTTTCGATTGAGTCAGGGTTACATTGACAAAACCAGTATCAGCTTCATCATTCAAACTCATGCTGAACGCTTCACTTTTGAACAGTTTTGCTGAAGCAAACAGTCGTTCCGCAGTCGCAACAAAACCTGATGGTCCACATGCATAGACCGTGCTTTGTTCCAATGCCTGTAATTGATCTAAATAAGATTCATCAAGACGTGGCGCAGCTGGTTGTTCCTGAGTTGCGAATACCTGATAAGAAAAATTTGAATATTTTTGTGCCAGCTCTTCAAAACGTGCAATAAAAGCAGCATCCTGATTTTTCTTAACCCAGTACCATAAAGTCACTGGTGCATCCAGTTCAGCTTTATCTTTTAAAGCTTCCAGCATACTCAGCATTGGGGTGATACCACTACCCGCAGCAAGCAAAAGCAATGGGCTGTCCTGTTCTGGCAAAGTCATGTCACCGAAAGGTTGACCGAATTCAATGATATCGCCGACTTCAGCCTGTTCAGCAAACCAGGTAGTAACTTTACCCGCATTCACTTTTTTAACCGTCAATAAAATATGCTGCTGATCAATACGGGTCAGACTATAGCTACGTTCATAACGAATGCCGTTCACCACCACAAATACAGGATGATGCTGGCCCGCCTGACCGAACTGGAATAAATGATTGACACGAATCGTCAGGCTCAGCATATCCTGCGCAGCATGTTCTTTGCGCACGATCTTGCCTAAGGGCTGATTCATCGACCATAGAGGATTTAATTTCTGCATCCAGAAATTAATCGCATATGGATCAATCACACTCTCTTTCAGCGTATTTAATGGCGTTTTAAGCTTTTCGAGTACAGGCATCGTTTTAGACATCACCTTGGATTTTTAATTATTATACACTTGTATATATATTTGTATATACATTTGTATTGTTTCTAATCATTTCACAAGCTGGACTGCCTTCGTTATAATGTGTTAATGCCTTTTACTAATCACCTCATGAATGAGCCTTCAATGAAAATAAGCAGTGACGCGTCTTTACCATCGAAAAGCATTGATGAGCCCATTATTGTCCGTAGTGTGGGCCGTAAAGCGACCATTACCAAGGAAGAACTGTTCCAGGCTGCTTTAAACCTGATCGGACCACAAAAAAGTATTTCATCTTTAAGCTTGCGTGAAGTTGCTCGTGAGGCTGGAATTGCTCCGAACAGTTTTTATCGTCATTTTAAAGATATCGATGAACTGGCGATTGAGCTGATTGATCGTGCCGGGATTGTGCTGCGTCAGATTCTCAATGAATCTCGTCTAAAAGCATCGAAACAGAACAGTATTATTCGTAGCTCTGTTGAAGTCTTTATTGCTCAGCTGGATGCTGATGAAGGCAATTTAAGCCTGTTATTACGTGAAGGCTATACTGGTTCAAAATCTTATAAACAGGCAGTCGAACGCCAACTTAATTATTTCCAGCAGGAGCTTCAGGAAGACCTGATCCGTCTGGAACGACTAAATAATAAAAAATTATTTCATCCCGAGATTGCGGCCAGAGCGATTACCCAACTGGTATTTAATATGGGTGCCAATGTGATCGATATGGCACCTGAAGACCGTAAGGAAATTGCGGAACAGACCATGATCATGATTCGCATGATTCTGGAAGGTGCCCGTCATCTGGATCAATCTCAGATCCGTTAAGCCAGCTGAAAAAAAAGACTCTTAGTGAGTCTTTTTTATTACCAAGATTAAAGCTTATTCAATCTGGCTTTAACATGGTTTGCCGTCATTTCCGGATGCTCTAGTGGAAACATATGTCCGCCCTGCACCACCGAATAATGAATTTGGTAAACCTTATGCATGCCTTGTGGTAAACCTTGCTGATAAAACTGGCTGCGCTCTGCTGTGATTAAATGTATCGGAACCTGGGGTGGTTTTCTTGGTGTACGCCACCACCAAGCCGGTACAGTCCGGAAAATTTCTGCCTCAATCTGTTTGGGAATGGCTAAAGTTACCCCTCCACGCTCTTGATCAGGCACAATCCCGCTTTCGATATAATCCTGAAAACATTGCTCATCAAAATGCTTAAACAGACGATTCGATCTCAGCGCTTCAACGGCGTCCTGTTTAGATGGCCAGTAATCTTTACGTTTTAGGGTAATACCTGCCGGAGTGAAACGGTCAATACTTTTTAAGTTGAGCTTTTTCACGACTTCAAACAGTGCACTGTTTTTACCAATCACGAAAGGTGGATCCATGATCACCAGTTTGGAAAATAAATCCGGACGTTGATAGGCTGCCATTAAAGTTATCAAACCACCAAATGAATGTCCCAGCCCAATCACCTTTTGATCCGGAGATTGCTGCTGGATATCCTGTATCACTTCATTTACTAGATAACGCCAGTCTTTGGTAATTGGATAGGCTGGATTCATCCCGATCAGCGGAATTGCCTTGACCTGATATTCATCCTGAAAATAATTTAAAAACTTGCGATAGCTTGCCGATGGAATGCCATTGGCATGAGTAAAATGCAAAACCTGTTTCATTATTTTCTTTGATCATTTCTTTATAAAGTCTGAAAGAAGCTTAATATTGAAATGCAAAATTATACAGAACCAAATTCACCAATCTATGACCTTTAAGTCACTCCTGGCTTACATCGGCATATGGTTCGTTATTTTTTAGAAATAGCCAGATTTTGCATCAGTAAAAAAGTGGCTCCACAACCACTGCTGTCCCATAGTTTGCTTTAAATAAAAAAACCTGAGTCCTAACAGTTAAAATATGAGTGCAAACAAACACTTTAACGACCAGGATTCAGGTTTTGTCACATCAGAATACCGTATTTCATGAG
>NZ_JBHDVN010000048.1:0-20760 GCF_046635365.1 Acinetobacter sp. NIOH-H-8 | reverse complement strand
TAGATATGACATAAGGGAAGCACTGATACAAGCCTTTTTAAATGACTTTAGCAACTCGATAAACAGTTGCAACTCCACAATTCACTGCTTTGGCAATTTCTTCCTTAGTCATATTGCCAGCTGCTAGTAATTCTTTTATTCGTTTGTGCTTAGCCTCATTGGCTTTCTTACCTGTTGGCTTGTAACCCGAGCGTGCCAGGCCCTGCTTAATACGTTCTATACGTTTCTCATTGTCTAGGCGAGCCATTGTTGCCAGGAGATCAATCAACATATTATTAATGAGTTCTAGGATTGAATGAGTAATGCTGTCACTGGTTTGAATCATTTGGTAGGTAGTAGGAAGATCTGCCACAATTAACCGAAGTCCTTTCTCCTGAATCCTGCGCTTCAGCTCTTGAAAATCTCGTTGGGTTAGGCGTGATAAGCGGTCAATACTTTCAACTAACAAGGTGTCACCTTGATTTGCTTCTGATAGCAGCTTATTCAATTCAGGTCGGTCTAACTTCGTACCACTATAGTTTTCCACGTACACAATGGTTTCACCCAAATTCAAGTTTTGGTTTAGATCCTGAAGAATCTGCAAAGCCCTTTTTGCATCTTGATCTTTAGTTGAAGCTCGTAGATAAATACGTGTATTCATTTCTATCATTTAATCTTAATTCTATTAGATTAATGATAACAACATCATTTAATTATTGCATTAAGTCTAATGATAGATATTGTATGCGATTTGGCTCGCTATCATTCAGCTATACTCTTTTGATAAAAAAAGCATGACTAAAAGCCATGCCTTGGGAATTCGTATAACGTGTATTATGTTAATTTTAGGGAAATTTAAGAATCTCTATGCAATGGTTTATTCAATATTCTTTGATTTCTTATCTTTTAGGTTAATCAGAAATAGCCAATAACATAAGCCAGGAAATAGAGCCATAAAGATAGTCCATGTATCTGTATACATCTTCCACCACTCTTTCGAAATTTCTCCTGTGTGACTCCATCCAAAAAGAATAAAAAATGGAGTAGCAATAATTATAGAGGCAATACAGATAGTTAATAAATTAAGACTGTTATAACGATTTAAAAGAATTGAGAATATGAAGCTGAAAGGTACAGTCAAAATACAATAAGCCAAGTAGACAAGACCGTGCCCTACAAGAACCACTAAAATCGAGTATAGGCTGTATTCCTGATTCATTACGATAAACAGGACTGCTGTGAAAAAAAGTAGTGGTAAAGGAGAAAGTAAGAGAGCTTTTACTATTCTTTCATTTGAGTATTTCACTAATTTAATTCTCTTATCTACTCAATAAATATTAATACTATAATGATTTTCTTGGAGGTTTTTGGTTTCTATTTAACATAATGGAGGTATTACCGTACGAATTTCCAAAAAAAAGCGAGGATTTTCACCTCGCTCTTTTACTCAACAAATTAGAAGTTATATTTTAATTGAGCATTTACACCATTAAAGCCATCAAACGCATTAACGTGTGTATAAGCTACTTCTGCAGCCAAGTTTGGAGTGAAGTTATAGCCAGCTCCAGCCTGAATGATTAAACCTGAATCATCTTCGCTAGTTGAAACTGTATAACCTTGATAAGTAGCATCTACATCCAGGTCAACACGTGCATAACCAGCCATACCTTTAGCATAGAAGTTATTTGCTAAAGGATATTTAGCTGTTAAGCCAATACCATAGTATTGAACATCGGCATCAGTTCTTACACCAAGTTCTTCTAAATCGCCATCGAACTCGATGTCATTCACAGATTTATTCCAGAATACTTCAGCACCAACATATTCATTCAATTGCAAACCACCATTCAGGCCTAGAAAATGTACATCAACATCATCGTTATTTAAAAATGTATAGCCAGCACCTACATATGGCTGAATTGTTGTATTACCAGCATTTGCCGTAGTTGCTGCAACAGCCCCAAGAAGTGATACCAAAAGCAGTTTTTTCATTGTATATCTCATGAATATTGAAGTTATATAAAAACCTATAAATCATTGATTTAAAGGATTTGCATATATTGGAAATATAAATAAAAATTTGCAATAAATTTATACCAATTAGTAAGATAGTTTTTGATTTATTGATTAATAAATAATCTTTTCTATTATTTCTAGAAATTTTCTATTTAACATAATGGTGGTTATACGCAATAAAAAAACCTGGGCACCAACCCAGGTCTAAAATTTAAAAAACAGATAAATATCAGTGCAATAAACTCAATTTTCTAATTTCGCATAACGTGTATTATGTTAATTTTAGGAAATTTTTAGAATCACTATGCAGATCATCAATTCAATTGCGAATCATTTTATATTGTTTTCTATACAATAGTTTTTCCATTTATTTTTAAAATCTTCTATAGCTTTTTCTGCTTCTTCCTCTTTGGTATAGATAGGTGATTTCTTTACTTCATCTACTATCTGATTGAAAATTTCACCTTCCTCTTTGAAGAGGTTGCTATAAATACTTTTAGCTTTTTCTACGTCTGAACCCATTTGATGAAAAGTCATCAAGGTGTCTGCTGCATATGCAATTCCATCACATTGTTCATTGTCATCCGCATATGAAAAGGAACAAATTAGTAATAATATCGAAAAAATTATTGGTTTTCTCATAATGGGAAATTTCATTTTAAAAATAAATACTAAAAGATTTCTATGGATATTAAAATCTATAGAATTTTACTTCATTTAACATAATGGCTGTTATACGCAATAAAAAAACCTGGGCACCAACCCAGGTCTAAAATTCAAAAAACATATAAATATCAGTGCAATAAACTCATTTTTCTAATTTCGCATAACGTGTATTATGTTAATTTTAGGGAAATTAAAGAGTAGAAATGAACTTAAATCTAAATAATAAAAAATTTGTAAATGCTAAAAATACATCTAATGGAGAAGTATCTCACGAGACTATTTTTAATTATTACCAAGTAGGTGAGCGTATAGAAGCTACCTATTCTGGTGGCAGTATTACCAATGGACATTTACTAGGTTTCATGACTTCTGAAAAAACTTTCACTATGGCATACCACCACATCAATGAGATGAATGAATTACGTATAGGTGAATGTAATACTGAGATTGAGATCCAAGCCAATGGAAAAATTAAGTTAATTGAAAATTGGCAATGGCGTAATGGAGACTGTTCTACAGGCGAATCAATACTTGTTGAAATGTAAGGTAGAAATAAATAAAGCCCAGATCTTAGATCGGGGCTTCGTATAATCCGTATTATGTTAATAATATAAATTTTTAAAAGCATATTGATTTAATAATAGAAAAATTATCAGAGTAGGGCATGTGTAAAGTAAACGTTCGATTATTAACCAATAATGATTAAAGACTTATATCTTGTATGTGTTAATTTTATTAACATATGTATACCAAATTAATAATGCCTTAAGTGAAATAGTATGCTAGGTAAACATCATCATTTTTTAAAAAAATTTTCGATCAGTGATGCCGCTATAGCGTATAAAAAACCTCGCTCGACTATACTTAAATATATAAAAAGCGGAGATTTCGAACTTGACTACAATAAATTGATTGAATACAGTCAGTTAGTTAGAAAATTTGGTGAACTTACTTACTCTATACAGGACGAAAGAGAGCAACAAATCAAAAAACTAAAAGATGAAGTTATGCATTTAAAAAAACAACTTAACTTTTTTAAATATACTTCAATCTCAAACAAAAATAGACTATTAATCTCTCATAAACACTCCATTTAACATAATGGTGGTTATACGAAGTACATTTGTATATTAATTTAAATATCAGATATTTATTTAAATGGTAAAAATCCAAAAATGCCCAAAAATCCGATTTTGAAACAAGTCGGCTTTTTTATGAGCAGTTTTGATACTTCTTGCCAATAAAATTGTTTAAAAAATAGTCAATTTTGAGATTTTTCAAATTTTATCAATGCCTCAATGTCCGAAACTATCCCCAATTGCTGTGGATAAAATTTAGGCTATTTTGTACGCTTAGGCTCACATCAATCTCGGCCCTTTGCGGCTATCTGGAACAGTAGAATTTTCCTATGATCAAGTCATCAGGAACAGGATGTTCCATAACATAAAACAAAAATTATAAGTTATTGCGCATGGACCAGAGGGTACAACAGCACAATCAGCAACGATAAAAAACCCCGGCAGGATGCCGGGGTTTTTTATTGCCTATCCTTTCTCATTTGCAAAACAAACATAATGCCCCTAAAATATAGACTATAATCTATATTTTGGTTGTGGTATGTGGACAGTCATTACGACAGATCTATTTAATCAGTGGCTTGAACAGCAAGATGAACCTACACAAGAGAAGGTCCTAGCTGCCCTGGTTGTTCTACAGCAGCAGGGACCGAGTTTAGGCCGTCCTTTAGTAGATACTGTGTATGAGTCTAAATTTACCAATATGAAAGAACTGCGTGTTCAACATCGCGGTAGACCCTTAAGAGCTTTCTTCGCATTTGATCCCTTACGACAGGCTATTGTTCTATGTATTGCTGATAAAGGCGGTAAAAAGCGTTTTTATAAAGACATGCTGAATATTGCAGATGAACAATACCAACTTCATCTCACCACCCTAGGAGATAAATCTAATGGCTAAGACTCTGCAAGAATTGTTAGCTAGCCGCTCTCCAGAGAGCCAAGCCCGTATTCAAAAAATGGCAGATGAATTACTGCTAGAAAATCAGCTTCATCTTATTCGTGAAGAACTCGAAATTTCTCAAAAAGAGCTTGCTGAAACTTTGGGAATAAAACAGCCATCGCTTTCAGCAATAGAAAATCGTGGCAATGATCTTAAGATTTCAACCATGAAAAAGTATGTTGAGGCAATGGGTGGGAAGCTCCGTATTGATGTAGAGCTTCCAACAGGAAAACATATAGGATTCAACGTTTAACAATAAAAATGGGAGCTATAGGCTCCCATTTTTAGATTCGTATAACGTCTATTATGTTAATTTTAGGAAATTTAAACATTTACCTTATAATTTAACTGTAGTTCATCCGCATTTTCCCCTCTAATTCCCCAGTTTTCTTTAGGAGTTTCAAATATAGTTATCTCAACATCATTTGAATCAATACCGCATAGATTGTTTATATTTTCGAATAGAGTCTTAATAAATGCTTTTTTAGTCTCTTTTGTTCGTCCATCGAACATAAAAATTTCAATAATTATATAAGATGCACTGCGGTCTGCTGGATATATAAAATTTTTGGATTCTAGTGGAATAAAACGTTGAAACCTTTTTTCTTCAGGGTATTTTAATTCTTTAACTAAAGCCTGATGGATAGCTTTACTTAAATTATCACGATGTAATTCTATAGTTTCATCTAAAGCATAAATTTTTATCTGAGACATTACTTTCTCTAAATTAAAACCCTAATTTTAGCTTAATCTCCCCCTCCCATTTAAGATAATGGCTGTTATACGAAATGAAAAAACCTAGACTCTGGTCTAGGCTTAAAATTTAAAAAATGAATAGCTACCGATTTTGTAGACACCTTTTAGTTAGATAAAAAAGCAATTTTTTTGATCTTTAAAGAATGAGGATATAAGCTGTTTAAAACTTAATTCTAATTGGTTAATAGGTGAAAAATGAAATTAGCAGAAGCTCTCTTACTTCGAAGTGATCAACAAAAAAAAATTATTTCACTAAAACAACGTATCAATGCAAATGTATTGGTACAAGATGGTGATCAACCATCTGAAGATCCAAATGAACTACTAAAACAAGTATTTTCTTTAATTCAAGAATTTCAAAAATTAAGTTATGCAATTCATAAAACTAATGCTTTAACAAAATTAGATGATGGCCGTTCTCTACTTGCTTTATTGACTTTGCGTGATGAATTTGTAGAACAGCACAAAACCCTAACTGCAGCAATAAGTAATACATCTCGTGAATCTGATCGTTATAGTACGCGGGAAATAAAGTGGCATAAAGTTATTCCAGTTTCATCATTACAAAAACAAGCTGATGATATTAGTCTTAAATTACGTGATTTAAACGTGTTAATTCAGTCGAATAATTGGAAAATTGATTTGATTGAAGCCTAATAGTCCTTTAGATATAATCAAGTTGAACATACTGGGCGAGTACAAGATCCCTTACTTCCACAACATAGGATTGTAAATAAAGTGTAGTGGCTTGCAAAGCAAGTGGATAAGCTTAAAATTTTAAGTACAAATCAATCCATCACTTGGCATAACTCAAATCTTTGTGCAAACAAAGTTACACGTTACTTATAACTACCATGTACTGACAGTATGTTCACCTCAATTACTAAAAATAAAGAAATGAGCAAGCATCAGCTCAACTACATTTCTATTTTTAATTCAGTTCGGCTTTGTTGTATAAAGAGCTGAAAGATAGACTTTGAAAATTATAAAAATCGGAAATTTATGATATAAAAAATGTGCTCGACGATGTCGAAAAGCCGACTTGTTTCCAAGTCGGCTTTTTTAAGCAACTTTGTAATATTCTCTCAATGATAATAGTTTAAAAAGTAGGTATTTATTGATTTTTACTATTTTTTCAAAGACTCTATTTCGAAAACTATCCCCCAATTTTTGTGGGTTAAAGCTTACAAAGATATCGGATTTTTTGGGTTATTTGGAATAGGACTAAGTTGCCTAGCAGATTGGTATATATCACAATTTTATGATTTATATAAAATAAGCAAAAAGAATTTCACTATAAGGAAATCATGAGAAAAAAGATCACCTATCTAGCTGGGGCTATGACCATAGTTTTACTAATAGCGGTGATTAAACATGAAAATGAAGTAAAGGGGGATGAACAATTTAGATATTTAGATTCCATAGCATCTAAGCAACCTTAGTAAAATTGCACTTATATTTAGAAATACTAGATCATATAAAAACCATTATTTAACATAAAAACTCTTATACGCAACCCAGGTTAATCCTAGGCTTTCTGTTCAATCTCATCATTGGTCGAGAATGTATCTGGATTCATGAGCTTGATGTTTTCCTGGCATTGATCGCATACCAAGAGTCCTGCAAAAAGCTGTACATTTTTCCTTGATTGACAAAGGGTGCAAGACTTCGGAAACATTATTGTATTTGCCGTAGTGGTGAGATGAGTGCTCATTACAATTCCTGGAATTAGATTTCTCACTATCTTCTCTTAAACTTCGTAACTTGAATATTGAAGAAGATCCATTTTGAAAACTTTTGTAGAAAATAGAAATATAAATTATTGATATTAAAATTAAGGACTCAATTCTAGACTTTAAAAACTTGGTTAAAAAATCTTTCATTGAAAGCTTTTTAAAAGGCCGAGGAAGCCACACGAGCATGCCTTATCTAATTCATTAAACTGACCAAATTGACGTTTTTTATTAGACTCCTCATGATTGTTTTATGACTCAGTTCATTTATATTATTTTTCAAACACTTAATATCAATTATTGAGTTTTTGTGACTCACCCTCTTATTTTAGTAATGACTCACCCCATTTAATTATAAATATCAATATCTTGTATTAAATTTTCTTATTTTTTAAGCCCAAATACCTGAGTCAAATTTTAATTCAAAATATCAAATACTTATATTAAAAAACTGTCTTTTCGTGACTCAGCTTTTTACTATAAATAAAATCACTTGAAAGCCTTATTTTATAAGGCTTTGAGGGTTGTCATCGTTAGATGCGTGGTGTGTGACAAAAAAATCCCGGCATGTGCCGGATCCTGGATTAGAAAATTGGCTAAAGTGACGTAGGGCTAGTGCTTGGTTTTACATGGGAAAAAGTATTTATTTCCTGGTTTAGAAAAACGTAAAAAATCAATTTTTTGTCCATTCATCCAGGTTAGAAATTTCAACCCAAAACTTTAATTATGAAAAGCTTCATAGAAAGCGTTCCAATGCGATTTAAGAGCTTTTACCTAAAAAACATATAGATCTACATGGCTAAAACAGAAAATAGCTCAAAAAACGCAAATGAGAGCGAAATAGAGAGGGATTTTGACTTTAGATAGATGCATAGAGCGAGTGTCTACGAGCGAACTATCAAAATTTGCGCCTAGACCTTCTGAAAAACATTTTTTTGCCCTCTTTAGCCTAAGAAAGCGTAAGTTTCATGCAGAAATTTGCTCCTGGACCGAGCGTAGCGAGTAAAAAAGTTTTATGAGCGTAGCGAATTCCGAGTTGCTTTTGCTTTTTTTAAAGTCACGTAAGTATTCACCAAAAAATTGCCCCGACGAACTGAGCGAAAGCGAAGTTCAATAGAGTTTGAGCGAAGCGAAAACCAAGGGCAATTTTTCTTTACTTGGGCTTTTAATTATTTTTAATCTTTTAAATGCTTTTAAGTAAGCTGTAACCCTTTATTCATAATAGTTTTAGAGTTAATAAAACTAGGTTTATCGACCCATAAAACTAGGTTTATCGACCCATAAAACTAGGTTTATCGACCCATAAAACTAGGTTTATCGACCTTAAAACTAGGTTTATCGACCCCAAATTAAGTCGATTTACAATTCAATTAAAATAGTCTATTGTACAACCTAGTTTAATTATAAATTTATTATTAGAAATGAGTGAATTAATCGTAAAGGATAATGCTTTAATTCAAGCTAGCTATACTCTAGATACAGTTGAACAAAGGCTGATCCTATTAGCCATTGCTGAAGCTCGGGAAACAGGGCACGGGATAACTGAAAATAGCCTTTTAGAAGTACATGCAAGTAGTTATATCAATACCTTTAATGTCGAGAAACACACTGCTTATACCGTGCTTCGGGATGCATCTAAAAGCTTGTTTGATCGCTATGTCACGTATCATGACATTAATCCTAAGACTGGTAAGGATCGTAGCTTTCACTGTCGTTGGGTCGATAAAATTGGATATGAACCTCAATCCGGGATCGTTTTCCTACGTTTCACGCAAGACATTGTTCCACTCATAACTCGACTGGAAGAAAACTTTACTAAATATGAATTGGAGCAGGTTTCGAGATTAACTAGCTCTTATGCTATTCGGTTATACGAGTTATTAATTCAATGGAGATCTGCTGGTAAAACGCCAATTTTTGATCTATCGATCTTTAGACAACAACTTGGTGTCGAAGCTCATCAATACAAAACAATGAGTAATTTTAAAACGTATGTTTTAGATTTTGCCCTCAAGCAAGTAAATGAGTTAACCGATATAACGGCTAAATATGAACAACATAAAAAAGGACGTTCAATTTCCGGTTTTTCTTTCAGTTTTAAGCAGAAAAAAACCAACTCTGACAAAGTAATTAAGGGAACGGATACATTAGCCCTTTTCACCAAAATGAGTGATAAACAACGTCATCTCTTTGCCAACAAACTTTCTGAATTACCTGAGATGGGGCAATATTCAGAAGGCACCGAAAGCTTCCAACAATTTGCTATACGCATTGCAGAAATGCTCCAAGATTATCAAAAATTCCAAGAATTATTCCCTTATCTTCAAAAAGTTGGCTTTGCACCTGCCTAAAATTTAAACTTGATCATTTGTCTATTAGACAGTCTAATAGACAACAACTTTTGACAGGTTTAGGCATAGATTTACAACATGAAAAGCCTTACAGTTCTCGAGCTTTCTAAGCTTTACAATATCAATAGACAAACGATTTACAACAACATAAAGAAAGGAATTTTAAGTAAAAATTCTGATAACAAGATCGATTTAGCCGAAGCCATTCGTGTATTTGGAGAGCCTGTAAAAAAACAGGATGTAAAAGAATCTGTAAAAGTAGACAGTCCAAATTCGGCAGAAGTTTTACTACTTAGACAGCAGATAGACATGCTGAAAAACCAGCTTGATGATGCCAAAGATCGGGAATCTTTCTATCAGAACCAAATTGAAACGATGCAACGCCTATTAGAAGCCCCAAAACCTAATATGACTACGTTTACCGATCAAGAATTAGTGCAACCCAGCATAGCCAAACCAGATCCCGAACCTGACACAGCAGAAGCTAAACATGACGGATTGACTACTCCAGAGCGGAGGGAAAATAAGCGGATTCCAGTGCCAGAGCACATTGAACCAGAGCCTGAGAAAAGAGGCTTTTGGAGCCGTTTTTTTAGACCCTATGATTAACCATGATTGTTTAATTAATATGAATAAAGTCGTGAAACTTTGATTGAATAATAAGCGTGGAACGTGAAAAATCATAAAAAAAAAGCCCACCTTGGGGAGGTTGGGCAAAAAAGAAACTACAGCGTTGAATTTTCAAGAGAATTATAACGCATTTCGTATAAGGTGTATTATATTAATTTTAAGAAAACTAAAGAATTTTAAAGGATACTTATGGAATTTCTGATCTTTATTTTATTGATTGCTGTTTTAATTATTTTTCTTAAAATTAAAAAAAAGAAACCTAAAGTAAATGATGTGGGTCATTCGTCCACTTTTGAAACTTAGCCCTACAAATGAATATTGATTGCAAAATAAATTTGTGCTCACCTTTTCTCAGATAAAGATTCTTTACTTTTTTCCATAAGAAACAATTAAATAGCTTACTACTTCTAAATTCTATACCAATTAGAAAAAATTTACTGTTAATTAAAACTCAACAAAAGCCTGAACTTATTAAATAATCTAAATATCAGTTACTTAATGCTCAGAAAAATATTATTATTATTGTGTTATTAATGTTTAATATTTGTGGTTTGTATGTTTTGGATTCTTATAGCAGTTCTAGTTTTGATTAGTACACTATTAATTATTTCTATGTTGAAGGAATATCTTAAAAATCCTTTCAGATAAATGACTCAATTTTAATCTATTTAACATAATGGGCGTTATACGAAATGCATATTTTAAACACATAAAAATCAAATACTTGTGTTATAGTGATAATGCTCGACGATGTCGAAAAGCTGACTTGGAAACAAGTCGGCTTTTTTATGAGCGGTTTTGATAGTTCTTGCCAATAAATTTGTTTAAAAAGTAATCAATTTTAGCATTTTTCCAATGTTCTCAATTCTTCCAGGTTGAAAACTATCCCCAATTGCTGGGGATAAAATTTAGGCTATTTTGTACGCTTTGGCTCACATGAAACTCGGCCCTTTGCTGCTATGCGGCATACTGGAATTTTCCTATGATGAACTCATCAGGAACAGGAAGTTCCATAACATAAAACAAGAATTATAAGTTATTGCACATGGACCAGAGGGTACAAAAGCACAATCAGCAACGATGAAAAACCCCGGCAGGATGCCGGGGTTTTTTATTTTTTAAACTTTTAAGTGTATATACATTTTTTTTAATTTTTATGCCTTGAATAACATAAAATCATCACCATATAACAGTTTGTGTATGTATTTAACAATAAAACGTATATACACGGATCGTTTATAACTTTAGAATATGGAGTATACAAAGTGTCATGTGATGAACCCGAATTAGAATTTCGCTTCTCTGATCAGATTCTACAGAAACTGGATGAGAAGCATGGGGTCACAATTGAAGAAGTCTATGAAGCTTTTGATAATAGTGATGGAAGAACCCTGATAGATACACGAGACCGGCATAAATCGCATCCACCTACGGAATGGTTTATTAGCCAAACTCGAAAAGGTAGGTCCCTTAAAATTTGCTATATATTTGACGAAGATAAAAACATTATCTTTGTTAAAACGGCATACGAGCCTAATGCAGAAGAAGTTCGAATCTTCAACAAATATGCTTAATGCCACAACGCGTTAGTGGGGGGATTCCCCCCTTAACTCATCTACATATTGAAGTAGATGCAATCTCAATAGATTGTAAATTAATAATTAGAGTAAAGTTATGAAACAAGACAAAGCTGCAAACACTCAAGATAACATCTTTGAAGATGTTGCTCAGTGGGAGTCTAGAAATCTAGGGGCCGACGAGTCATTTGTGAAGGCTAAAGGCATGTCTAAAAAGCTTAAAAATCTCTTGAATAATAGAACTTCACAAAAAATGCAGATGATATCTATACGTTTACCATCGACATTAATAGAGGATTTAAAAAATATCGGTGAAGTAGAAGGTATCGGATATCAAGCATTATCTCGTGAGATTCTTCAAAGATTTGTAGATGCTGAAAATAGAAAAAAATTTAATGATGTTGTAGCGCAAAAAAGAGAGTTACAACGTCAAGTAGAACTAATGGAAGCACAACTTAAAGAGCTGAAACATGCTTAAAATATGATACCTTTTATTCCATAAAAATAAACGATCCCAGAACAGCAAGGTATTACCTTGCTGTTCTGCATTATGAAGTAAATAATAGTTAATTAAGGAATTAATAACCGTATGTTAAATATAGAAAATAATTTAATAATTCATGAAAAAATCGATCAAGACGTTACTATCTTAAAAGGCGGCTTTTTAACTCTTCATGGGCAAATTACTAGAAACCTATATATTCAAGCTGGTGGTACAGCTGTTATTCATGGAATGGTCGTTGAGAATCTTTATATTGATCCTCAAGGTACAGCAATTGTTAATGGCATGGTTTGTAAGGATGTGCTTAATAAAGGAAGTTTTTCAGCCACAGGAATGGTATGTGGAAATGTAATTAATTTAAGTAAGGATTAAATAATTTCTTTTTTGTGCAGAGCCTTAATACAGAAGTTTTATTTAACATAAAATCTCTTATGCGAAATTACATACCAACTTTAACCACATTGTGGACAGGTTGGATTTTAGAGATAAGAAAAACTTCTAAGGCATTTGCTAAATAAGCCGTATCACGTTCAAAGCCTATTGTAATGATGGATCCAGCATCTTTCAGTCTTGGATCTATCGCAATATATTCAGTTTTATCTTCATTCCATCGGCAATATTTCATTACCCTGGCGCTTAAGCCATTACCACGATAACGGCCAGCACCTCTAGAAGTCCCAACACCGATATAAGTCACTAAATCTCCTTTGATAAACGCATATACACCTTGTTTATCGTAATTAGGAATTTTTCCAAAATTAAAATGTACTGGTGACCATTCAGGAGGCTTTCCTAATAGACCTACATTCCAGTGATGTTCAAAGAATAATTCTGTATTACGTATTAACTCATTAAGTGTTGGATCTTCCACTACTCATCTCTCAAAATTTATAGATTAAAAAGCTTTCGGTCACGCTCATCCGTTAAATACTTATCCATCTGAGCAATTAGTTTAGCTCTGGCTTGTTCATCATCTTCAGTGATTTTTAGCATACAGGATCCAATTAAAATTTTGCGTCTAGTATCATCCTTTCGAGCCTGTTCTTTCTCTTTGACTCGTTCTCTTGCTAGTGCTGCCTGTCTTTGAGCTTTGAGCTGTTTCAGCTTTTCTTCCTGGGCTTTAATTTTGCTGTCTAGTGTTTCAGTAACGCTCATTAATCCAATACCATCATCCTGGGAAACCATCCCTAACATAAGCGCACTTGAATATGCATTCAAGGTGCTATATGTATAGTAATGTTTTCCTCGAAGAGCGCACTTATGCAAACTTCGTTTGCAAGTACGATTGGGGTCTCCCCAATACCCCGACAACCGTATTCACGGTTGTATTTCACTACGTGAAAATTTAAAAGCGAAAAACAGGCATGGCGATTTACCACTTTTCAGTCAAAACCGTAGCACGATCAGCAGGACGTTCCGCCACTGCTGCGATTGCCTATCGGGCAGGTGAAAAGATCTATTGTGAACGTGAAGGCCGAGAACATGACTACAGCCGAAAAACCGGTGTGGAATACAAAGAAATTTATTTACCCGAAGGCGCACCAGAGCATTTAAAGAATCGAGAAAAACTCTGGAACGAAGTTGAACAACGGGAAACCCGAAAAAACTCGACAGTCGCCAGGGAATTTGAAATTGCCTTTCCAAGTGAACTGAACCAGGAACAACGTCTGGCCATGCTCGAAGAATTATGTGCCAGCATCGTGGAAAGACATCAGGTAGCAGTCGATGCCTGTATTCATGCACCGCATACCGGATCCGGCAGTGATGAGCGCAATTATCACGCCCATATCCTAATGAGCACACGTAAACTTACGCCAGAAGGTTTTACAGAGAAAACCCGGGAACTCGATCAGAAACACAGTGGAGAAATCGAACACTGGCGCGAACACTTTGCCGATATCTGCAATATGCACCTGGATCTAGCCGGATACACCGCCCGAGTCGACCACCGCAGCTACAAAGACCAGGAGAATGGCCTGGAAGCCACCCTGCACGAAGGACCGAAAGTCACCGAACTGCGCCGAAAAGGGATTGAGACCGAAATCAGCCGTAGTAATGATGAAATCAAACAGAGAAATCAGGCGCAGCTGCAATACGGCAAAAATATGGATCTGCTGATTGCTGAAAATGAGATAAAACTCAGCACACTGAAAACTGAACAGCAGACCCAAATCAAAAATAGCGCTAAAACGTCACCAATTGACGAAAAAGCCCTATTTGAGGAAAAACAGAGGGAAACCCTTGGTAAAGTGCTAAATCGCGAAATCAGCGCAAAAGACGCGAATCTAGACCTGGATTTTATGCAGCGCAATCTCAAACAAGCCGAAATAAACCTGACCAAGCACCACAAACATCAAAACGAGTTCAATCAGCACCTTGCCCAGGAGATCGTGAAAAGCGGACTCAAGCAAAGTCATGACAAATTGCAAAGCTTGGTCGATCAACACAACGAATTAACCCAGAACAAACCCTTACTGTTTGGAAAAAAAGCCTGGGAAGCCCAACGTGATGCGATTTACCAAGAACACAAAAAACTGAAAGGTCAGCATGAACACCAGAAAAAACATGGTGTGAAGGATTTATTGGAAAATGAAAAATTCAAAGAACATGCCTGGAAGCAGTACCAACAACAACATCCGGCCAAAGCCAAGCAATACCAGACTCTATACCCATCCTATCAAGTCATTAAAAAATGTGTGGATGAGATCAAAGCAGAACAACAGATGAAACTCAGACAAGAACAACAGCTCAAAGCACAGCAACAAGCTCCTAAAATGAAATCTCGTGGCATGAGTCGCTAAACAGAGCGAGTGTCTACGAGCGAACTGAGAAAATTTGCCCATCCCTTTCCCTGATTACAAGCTCCCTATCCATCAATCACCTGCATGGCAGAGCATCCCGTATGGGTGCGAACTTTCCAAGTTGGATTCCTAAACCGAGCGTAGCGAGAAAAAAAAGCTGATGAGCGAAGCGAATTCCGAGTTGCTTTTGCTTTTTCTAAAAGTCACGAAAACGTGAACCAAAAATTGCCCCGACGAATCGAGCGAAAGCGAGATTCAATAGAGTTTGAGCGGAGCGAAAACCAAGGGCAATTTTTCATGAAATATGCTTTTAATTATTTTTAAGCTTTTAAATGCTTTTAGATAGCCTGTAAACCTGAATTTATAAGGCTTTGAGAGATTATAAAACGAGGTTTACCTTGCATTAAAACGAGGTTTACCTTGCATTAAAACGAGGTTTACCTTGCATTAAAACGAGGTTTACCTTGCATTAAGCGAGTTGATAATATAACCTCGTCTTATTGACTTAAAAATATAAATTTTTCATATGAAAACCGAACTAATTGTCAAAGATAACGCTTTAATTAATGCTAGTTATAACCTTGATCTAGTAGAACAACGATTAATTCTTTTAGCTATCGTTGAAGCCAGGGAATCAGGTAAAGGGATAAATGCTAATGATCCATTAACAGTTCATGCTGAAAGTTATATCAATCAATTTGGTGTACATCGAAATACTGCTTATCAAGCCTTAAAAGATGCTTGCGATGACCTATTTGCAAGACAATTCAGTTATCAAAGTCTTAGTGAAAAAGGTAATGTCATTAATCACAAGTCAAGATGGGTAAGCGAGGTTGCTTATATTGATAATGAGGCTGTCGTTAGACTTATTTTTGCTCCAGCTATTGTGCCTTTAATAACTCGATTAGAAGAACAATTTACAAAGTATGAGATACAGCAAATAAGCAATTTAACGAGTGCTTATGCTGTTCGCTTATATGAAATATTGATTGCGTGGCGTAGTACCGGAAAAACGCCTCTTATAACTATCTACGATTTCAGACAAAAAATAGGTGTACTCGAGACTGAATACAAAAGGATGTACGATTTTAAGAAATATGTTTTAGACATTGCATTAAAGCAAGTAAATGAACATACCGATATTAATGTCAAAGTTGAACAACATAAAACCGGCAGATCCATTACGGGCTTTTCATTTAGCTTCAAACAGAAAAAGTCAGCAACAAATACAGCCAATGACATTAGTCAGGACAAAGAGCTAAAAATCAATTTGACTGATGCACAACGATATTTATTTGCTAGTAAATTATCAGAACTTCCTGAGATGGCTAAACTTTCACAAGGTAATGAAAGCTATGAACAGTTTGCTGCTCGGATTGTAACCATGCTGCAAGAGCCAAATAAATTAAAAGAATTTATGCCATTACTTCGAAAAGTCGGCTTTCAATGAATGATGTCAATTGACATAGTAAAGTTAACAATCAACTATTAACACTATTTGAAAACTGGTTTACATAATGAAAAAACTGTCAGTTTCAGAACTAGCGAAATTATATGGATATTCAAGACAAGCTGTATATGCCCATATAAAGAAAGGAAATTTATCAAAAGGATCGGATGGATTAATTGACTTTTCAGAAGCCTTGAGAGTTTTTGGGGAACCACAAAAAAGCAATTCTAGTGTCAACCAAAGTCAATCAACTAGTAGGCATAACTTAACAGAAGTTGACTTGCTAAAACGTCAAGTTGACATGCTGGAAAAACAATTAAATCAGGCAATACAGAGAGAAAATCAATCATTAGAACGTGAATCGTTTTATCAAGAACAGATTGAGGCCATGCAGCGCTTACTGGAAACTCCAAAAGCCAATATGACTACGTTTACCGATCATGAATCTGAACAGGATATAGCAACAGATTCTCGGCCACAGACTGAATCGAACTATGACGGATTGACTACTCCAGAGAACAAACGCATCCCTGTTCCAGAACATATTGAGCCTACACCTAAAAAGAGAGGCTTCCTGAGTCGTTTTTTCCTTCCTTACGGTTAACCAGGACTCCACTTTTTTGATGAGCCAATTTCAGTGCAAGCACATGAAATAATGACTCCTCAAAAAACCGGATGATGTTTATTAAAACTGAATAAAGTCGTGAAACATTGCTTAAATAATAGGCGTGGAACGTGAAAAATCACAAAAAAAGCCCGAACAGGGATGTTCGGGCTATCAACTAGAAACTACAGCGTTGAATTTTCAAGAGAATTATAACGCATTTCGTATAAGGTGTATTATGTTAATTTTAGAGATTCTACATAAATGTAGAGTCTCCTTCACTTAGATTCTGGCATGTGTTCCATACTTATCAATCATGATAGAGCTAGCTTCATTTAAGCCACGCACAGTGACATTCACACCATTCTTTTGAAATTTATTTACAACAGAATCAAGCATGGCGACTGATGTTACGTCCCAAATGTGAGAATGGGTCAAATCAATAATCACATCCTTTACATCCTCTTTAAAGTCAAAACCTTGCATGAATTTTTCAGAAGAACTAAAGAAGATCTGACCTCTCAAATCATACAAACGGGCCGTTCCCTCAAAAGAAGCTGTCACCTGGATATCATTTTCAAGTTTATTCGCCAAGAACAAGGCTGAAAGCAATACGCCCGTTAATACACCTAGAGCCAAGTTATGCGTAGCAACAACTACAATCACTGTCGCAATCATGACGATATTACTACTCTTAGGATTATCTTTTAACTGAGTGACAGAACTCCATTCAAAAGTACTAATAGAGACCATGATCATTACCGCTACCAATGCAGCCATTGGAATCACTTTGAGCCAGTCGCTAATAAATACAACCAGAATAAGAAGAAAAATACCCGCAGAGAATGTTGATAAGCGTGTAAGGCCGCCTGATTTTACGTTAATCATAGATTGGCCAATCATGGCACAACCGGCCATGCCACCCATAAAGCCAGAAGCAATATTCGCAATCCCTTGTCCCTTACATTCCTGATATTTATCACTTGGCGTATCTGTCATTTCATCCACGATAGTTGCTGTCATCATCGATTCAAGTAAACCTACAGCCGCCAGTGCGACTGAATAAGGCAAAATAATCATCAATGTTTCAATATTCAAAGGAATATTTGGAATCAAGAACATTGGAAGTGTGTCAGGTAAAGACCCCATATCGCCCACGGTCCGTACATCAATTCCTAAAGCGATTGCCAATAATGTGATTGCAATGATGCAGACTAGTGGAGAAGGGAGTAATTTTCCTAATTTGGGAACCAGAGGGAAGAGATAAATAATCGCCAAACCTAAAGCAACTAGAGCATATACATGCCAAGTCACATTAATCAGTTCAGGCAACTGAGCCATAAAAATTAAGATCGCTAACGCATTTACGAATCCAATAACCACAGATTTAGATACGAACCGCATTAACTTGGCAAGCTTTAAATAGCCTGCCAATATTTGAATCACGCCTGTCAAAATTGTTGCTGCCAGCAGATATTCAAGCCCATGCTCTTTGACCAATGTGATCATAAGCAGTGCCATAGCCCCGGTGGCAGCTGAAATCATGGCAGGACGACCACCTACGAAAGAAATCACGACGGCAATACAAAAGGATGCATATAGACCGACTTTAGGATCTACACCTGCAATAATTGAAAATGCGATGGCTTCAGGGATGAGTGCAAGACCGACGACTAATCCGGCAAGTACATCCCCACGGATGTTAGAGAACCACTGTTCTCGGACATTAGATAACATAAACATAGCCTGTTTTTTAATTTTTCAGATAGGCTAGTGATGTGATATATACAACACACAAGCGACTACACCACATCACTAGACAGTGATGAGTTATTTACAGATTTAAGACGGTAAATAAACTTAAGGTGGCGTAAGTGTCATAAGATGAAGGAACTTTTTAGAGTAAAAAAAAATCAGGACAAGGGTAACAGCTAGGTACTTTTTTATAAAGCCTGGATGTTATATCCAAGCTTTGTTTAATCGGTATTTTATGAAGCTTTTAGCTCCCCAAGTAATTGACCTATTTCCAAACGTGTATAGCCACGTTCTTTAAAGATCAAAACAATAGCCTGTTTATAATCTTCAGAAATAGCCGTTTTATATTTATTAATTAATTGCAGCTCAGCATTAAGCTGAAGGTCATTTTTGATCGTCAATACTTCCGTAGAGACTTTATTAAAAATCTTGAAATTAAACATACAGGTGCTCTTTATCAATATTGTAGCGGCCCGACTACAACAAACACCTGCCTCAGCTTAGCTGGACACCCTTTCCAAAAAGATTATAGAAAAAATGAAAAGTTTCAAGTTTTACTAAACTAAAGATAAAAAAGTATCAAACTTACGTATTTTAATAATAGAAGGTTGTTGAATTAGCTAATCAATTTTTAAATAATAGTACTCAAAGGAGATGGCTATCCTCCTTACACAAACCGCCAATTCTGGCTGATGATACCTACGTTTCCCTCAAGCAGGGTACGTAGTCGCGTGCTCTGCTTTTACAAAATGGAGCTACGCTATGTTTTCCCGTCATAAAGTTCTTTATTTATATATCTTTTGCTGCTCATAACTAGGAGCAGACATGTATCTTTCTCTTTTATCAATTGCTCTCGGTTCTGTAATCGGTGACTGGCTTCGTTGGGGCATAAGTCTAAGATTTAATAGCGTATTTGAAAATATTCCTTTCGGGACAGTGATTGTTAACTTAATCGGTGCTTTTATTATTGGATTAGCTGTATCATTTTTTTCAAATAGCTCAATAAGCCCTAATTATAAGTTATTCGTTGTGACAGGCTTCTGCGGTGCTTTAACGACCTTTTCAACATTTTCAGTTGAAATTGTTGCGTTGCTACAAGCTTCAAAGTTTGAATATGCTATCTCAACAATAGCCATCCATGTAATAGGTTCATTAATCTTTACAGTACTAGGAATACTTTCCTATCAATTTTTCACTAATCATTAATAATCTAAATATTAGAAGGTAAAACAATGAGTTTTAAAAATGTTAAAGCAGGTACTAATCCACCAGATGACTTTAATAGCATCATCGAAATCCCGGCAAATGCTAAACCCATCAAGTATGAAGTGAATAAAGAATATGATGCTTTATTGGTTGATCGCTTTCTAAGTACAGCAATGTCATATCCGTACAATTACGGTTATATTCCTCAAACATTAAGCGAGGATGGTGATCCCTTAGATGTATTTGTAATAGCTCCCCATGCGGTTGCTGTAGGATCAGTAATTCGCAGCAGACCTGTCGGAGTCATGTATATGGAAGATGAAGCCGGTATTGATGCAAAGATCATTGCTGTACCTCATTCTAAGCTCACACCTCTATATAACAATGTTGAAGATCTGAGCGACCTCCCTCAGCTTCAATTAGATCAAATGAAACATTTCTTTGAACATTATAAAGACTTGGAAAAAGGTAAATGGATGAAATTTAATGGTTGGGGCAATGTAGAAGAAGCCAGACAGGAGATTCTAAAATCTATCCAAGCATACAAATAATTTAGATAAAAGGGACCCAAATCTGAGGTCCCTTTTTATGCTATTTAACATAATGGCGGTTATACGAAATTAGTAGTTTTTACGCGGAATTCCTAACGTATTCATCTTTTGTCTTATATCTTTATTTTTACCAATAGGTAAAATATATTCATAACTTACATCGAAAA
>NZ_JBHDVN010000047.1:0-21144 GCF_046635365.1 Acinetobacter sp. NIOH-H-8 | reverse complement strand
CTCATGAAATACGGTATTCTGATGTGACAAAACCTGAATCCTGGTCGTTAAAGTGTTTGTTTGCACTCATATTTTAACTGTTAGGACTCAGGTTTTTTTATTTAAAGCAAACTATGGGACAGCAGTGCCTCAAATGTGGGCTTTTTTATCAGGCTTTTAGCTGCAATTTTTGATGCCATAACCAAAGGATTAGACAGAGTGCACTGATCGCCACACAGAAACTGATCACGGCAAATCCTAAGCCGAAGTGATCAGCCAGATACCCCACCGCGATAATCGGCACAATCGTGCCCAAATAGCCAATAAACAGGTAAGTCGACATCACGGCTGCCCGATTTTGCAAGGTTGTGATCGCATGAATCACACCGAATGCGCCCATTAAGGCAAAACCATGTCCAATCCCGAATAAAATATCACTGGCAAAGAACAAGACACTTGCTTTAAGGATCATACAAAGAGCAAGGCTAACCAAGCTCACCAGCATAATCATCAATCCAATATTCAGACATTTCTTTGCAGGAACATCTTTAGCAAAGAACTGCACCACAGCAGAAATCAGCAAAATACAGGTAATGGCGGTACCGCTGACCAAAGGACCATGCCAGGGCAAGATATCCTGCACAAAAGACGGTGACAGTGAAGCAAATAAACTGAAAGCAGCAAAGGCATTAAATGCAGTTAATCCCACAATCATGAACACAGCATGATACTGAGGTTCAGGACGCAGTAATTTCGGTGCAATACTAAAAGGCTGGCGTTCAAAAGCAGGGGTTTTTAGCCAGAATAATCCGACAAAACACAGCACTGCCCCAAGAATAATTGGGAGGTATGGAGTAATTAATGGAGCTTGAGAAAACTGCGCAATTACCCCACCCACAAACGGCCCCAAACCAAAGCCTATGGCCGTCAGAATCGATACCAGTTGTGGTGCAAGCTGCTTATGAGTTTCTGGAATGGTTTGCATCATGCCTAGCATTGCTGAAGTGGTCATCAGGCCTGAAGCAATACCAATGATAAAACGACCCACCGACAAAATCAGCGCATTCTCGGCAAAGACTGAAATGACCAAGCCAATGCTAATAAATACCAGACCAATTTGCAGGGTTCTTAAGAAACCAATCGTGTTGCTGGTACGTCCCAGGAATAACAAGGTACCCAGACAGCCAAACATATAGGCGACAAAAATATAGGTAATCTGGCTTGGCGATAAATGCCAGATCTGTTGATAAATGGGATAAAGCGGACTTGCCAGTGCTGTACCGATGGTACCCATAATCAATGCAAGACTGACCATGGCGAAAGGTCGCCATGAGATATTTTCTGTCATGTAGCTGCCGTAAAAGTTTCACCACACTTTAAAAAGAATGATGTGGAAGAAAGAAGAGAATGGGTGGCAGTGTATCGGTTAGATGAAAAAGCGGTCAATTATCTTGCTGTAAACAAAACAAAAATATTGAGCTAAACAATCAGCCATAACGTTTTAATAATTTTAAAAACTCAGCCAGTTTTTCTTCATTGACTGCAGCTTCTCCAATGACATGCTCTCTTAAATGGGTTTCGATCAACTCATTCATCAAACCGTTTATGGCACCTTTAACGGCTGCAACCTGTTGCAGGACCTGAATACAACCTGCTTCAGGATTCAGGAGAGACTGCTCTACAGCGTTCATCTGACCTTGCAAGCGCCGTACCCGGTTTAATATTTTTTTATCATCATGTACATGACTCACCACAAATCTCCAAAAATAAATATACTAGGGGGGAGTATTAATAACAGTTCCCTTTTATGCAAAAACATAACGCCGATTCGCACAGCCATCAATTTGATGAAGGTAATCCACTCGCACAGAAAAAGATTCTGTTTGCCACGATTCTGACTGCCGTCATGATGGTGCTGGAAGTATTAGGGGGATGGATCTTCCAGTCAATGGCTTTACTTGCTGATGGCTGGCATATGGGCTCGCATGTATTGGCCTTGGGACTAGCTTACTTTGCCTATAAAGCGGCCCGCCATTATGCGAATGATCCCCGCTTTAATATGGGTACTTGGCGGATTGAAATTCTGGCCAGTTATAGCAGTGCAATTTTATTGCTTGTAGTAGCCGGTTTTATGGTGATTCATTCAGTAGAACGTCTATTTTCGCCAGTTCAGATTCATTATAGCGAAGCCATTCCAATCGCGATTTTAGGACTATTGATTAATCTGGCCTGTGCCTGGTTGCTGCATGATGATGGGCACCATCACCATGATCATCATCATGGGCATTCCCATCACGAGCATGATAATAATCATGGTCATCATGACTTGAACCATAAAGCGGCCTTTCTGCATGTGGTTGCTGATGCTGTAACTTCTGTTCTGGCCATTATTGCCTTGTTTGCTGGAAAATATATGGGCTGGGATTTTCTCGATGCAGTACTGGGACTGGTCGGCTCAATCCTGATTGCACGCTGGGCGATTGGCCTGCTAAAGCAAAGTGCCAAGACTTTACTGGATGCCGATATGGATGCCCCAGTGGTCGAAGAAATACGTGAAGTCATTGCTGAATATGGGAATGATCTGCATTTAACTGACCTGCATGTATCGAGAGTCGGTAAAGGTAAATTTTCCTGTTTTGTTGCCGTTCAAACGGGAATCCCCATTAGTGCTGATCAAATCCGTGAGGCGATCTCTATTCATGAAGAAATTGTGCATATCTCGGTTGAAGTCAATCAGCATTAAAGGGGCAATGTTCCACGTGAAACATGATTGATTGATCAGTTCGATTTGAACATCAGGCTACATAAAATAGTCAGAATTTTCTTTTTAAAAAGACTAGAATCGAAACACATTTAACTTGCACCTGAGCAGGACATTCATGCAAATAAGAAATATGCTGCTGGCTTTGACCCTTTTCCCTGGCCTCAGCTTTGCCAATGTGGATATGGTTAAAGCCAATCTGGCAAAAAACAGTCCCAACCTGAAAATTGAAAATATTCAGCCCACCGAAATGAAAGGAATCTATAGCGGTTCCATGCAGGGGCAGATTGTCTATCTGAATGAAGATGCCCAGCATCTCCTAGCTGGTTCAATGTTCCGTATTCAGGACCAGCATAATCTGACTCAGGATTTATTACTCAAACAAAACAGTGTCGACTGGAAAAAGTTACCGCTACAGGATGCGATTAAATCAGTCAGAGGCACAGGAAAACGTCAGCTTGCCATCTTTTCTGACCCAAATTGCCCGTATTGTAAACAACTTGAAGTAGAGCTGAAAAAACTCAAAGATGTCACGATTTATACCTTCATTCTGCCTTTAAAACAGCAGTCAATTGCGCCGTCCAAACAGGTTTATTGTGAAAAAAATCCAGCACAGGCTTGGGAAGACCTGATTGGTCAAGGTATACAACCTAAATCGAAAAAGAGCTGTGCCAACCCGATTGAACGTAATAAACAGCTGGCACAATCACTCGGTGTAAATGGCACACCAGCGATTATTTTCTCGAATGGTTTTAAAGTCATGGGCGCTCAGCCAGCAGAACAGATTGAACAAGGTTTCAAAGAATTCGGCCTGTAAAATTCTGACTATGCTCAATAAAAAAAGAGCACCTATCTAGGTGCTCTTTTTATGAAAGAAACTTATTCAAAGCAGAGCTTAGATTCGTTTACGTTTGGTCACCATATTATAGATAAATAGGATGACTACGGCACCAATCACTGAGGCAATAAAGCCTGCGGCAGAATCTTGGGAATACAAGCCCAGCATACGTCCGGCAAAAGTCGCAACCAGTGAACCGGCAATCCCCAGCAGGGTCGTAACAATGAATCCAGCCTTGTCATCACCAGGATGAATCGCGCGTGCAACCAGACCCGCAATAAAACCCACCACAATCGCAACGATAATTGACCACATCAGCATACTCCTTGTTATCATGTCTTTGTTTTTACGTCATGTTTATCTTGCGGCAAGAAAAGCACTGAAAAAAGTCATGTCCTGCAACGGGCTGTTGCGTTTTTGTTTGCTGTGTTACTGAAATGATTCAAGAAATAAAAAAAGTGGCACGAAGCCACTTCTTTTAAACCGGTTCTTAAAGGCCGATTTCACCAATAAATGGAATATGACGGTATTTTTGATCATAGTCCAGACCGTAACCAACAATGAACTTGTCTTCGACTTCAAAGCCCAAGAATTTTACTTCCAGCTCGATTTCACGACGTGAAGGTTTGCTCACCAAAGTGCATAGTTCAATTGAGTTTGGCTGACGGGTTTGCAGGATTTCCAGGACTTTGCTTAAGGTATTACCTGAGTCAATAATATCTTCAACCACTAGCACATCTTTACCACGGATTTCACCGTCCAGATCTTTCAGGATTTTGACATCACGGCTCGAAATCGTACCGCCGCCGTAGCTGGATACAGTCATGAAGTCGAGTTCATGTGGCTTGGTAATGGCACGACACAAGTCTGCCATGAAAATCACTGAACCGCGTAACAAACCGATAAGTACAAGCTCTTTGTCACTATTGGCATAGTGTGCATCGATTTTAGCACCAAGCTCTTTGACTTTAGCTTGAATTTCTTCAGCGGAAATCATTACGCTCATTTGAACGGTCATGGGTAGATACCTAAAAAATAAAAATAGCAAAATAAAAAAGGTGTTGACCTGCAACACCTGAATTGCAGCAATTTTAATACATCCTTGCTTGAGATGCACCTGTTTTACTTGCTGTAAATGTAATCAATTTTTGGGCTGCTGTGAATCTCTCTTCAGCGCAAAGGCACAGACAGCGACGATTGCAGCCAAAATGATCCTGCGCTGACGCGATTTATTGGGCTTTGACATAGACAGCCTGTCCATAGACATAGGTTGCTGCAATATTACGGTCATCCCCCAGCATGGTCAGTGCAAAAAAGGTATCTTCAATATTTTTGGCCCTGCTCTGGCGTAGTTGTTGTAAAGCGGTGGCATTGAGATCCAGCACCACAAAGTCTGCTTCTTTGCCCACCTTGAAATTCCCCAAGCGGTCATCCAGACTTAAGGCTTTCGCACCACCTAGGGTCGCATGATATAGCGACTCAAAAGCCGAAAGTTTTTCTCCTTGCAGCTGTTGCACTTTATAAGCCTCATTTAGGGTTTGGAGCTGGTTAAAGGAGGTTCCTGCCCCGATATCAGTACCCAAGCCGACTTTCACGCCTTTATCCCAGGCTTTCTTCAGTGGAAACAAGCCGCTACCCAGGAACAGGTTTGAGGTTGGGCAGAAGGCAATCGCAGAGTCGGTTTGATGCATGCAATCCCACTCCCCTTCTTCCAGATGCACACAATGGGCAAATACGGATTTAGCGCCGGTCAGTCCATAATGATGATAGACATCCAGATAGCCTTCACGTTCCGGAAAGAGTTCTTTTACCCAGGCAATCTCATTTTTGTTTTCACTGAGATGAGTATGGATATAAACATCTGGATATTCGACTTTTAACTGCCCTGCTTTTTCCAGCTGTTCAGGCGTTGAGGTCGGAGCAAAACGTGGCGTAATCGCATAAAGATTACGTCCTTTACCATGCCATTTCTCAATCAGGGCTTTAGAGTCGCTATAGGCAGATTCTGCAGTATCCGTCAGGGCTTCAGGTGCATGGCGGTCCATTAGCACTTTACCGGCAATCAGACGCATATTCTGTGCTGTAGCCGCTTCGAACAGTGCTTCTACCGAGGCTGGATGAACGGTACAGAACACCAAAGCTGTGGTTGTACCATTTTTCAGCAATTCCTGAATAAAGAACTGTGCAATTTTCTGGCTATACGCCGGATCCTGAAACTGGATCTCAGTCGGAAAAGTATAGGTATTTAACCATTCCAGTAGCTGTTCCCCATAAGCACCGACCATTTCGGTTTGCGGGAAATGGATATGGGTATCGATCATGCCCGGAATGATGAGCTGTTCAGGATAATGAGTAACATGCAGACCTTCAGGAAGCTGCTGCTGACCTTCCTGCCAGGAACCAAACCACTGGATTATTCCATTTTTTATGATGAGTAAACCATCTTCTATATAACGCACTTGGTCGTGAATTTCACGTGCTTGGGCAACTGTATTCTGGATATCGAGGAAACGACCGCGGATGGCTGTCGTTGCAATGTGAGAAGACATTGAAAACCTGCACTTTGTAATTTTTTCGATTGATTGTAGCTGAAAAGTTCTACCTTGTAGGGGAAATACGCAACTAAAAATCTCCAAATTTTAACAATGCAAAATAGCAGCCAAGATCAGAGTAATTATCACGAGATATTTAAATAAGACTTAAATAAATAAAATGATGCTAATTAAAGTAGCCAAAACGATCACTGGCCTGAAATAAAAAAAGCCCGCATTTTGCGGACTTATCAGGAATGACGAAGCAATTATTTATAGCGCTGTTTCATTGTATTTTTTGCTATGACGGATTGATAACCATGCGGTAATCGTCAGCACAATGACAATAAAGCTCAGGGAAATCCAGATCGGCATATGGAATACTTCCAGCATCAGCATCTTGAAGCCGATAAAGACCAGAATGATCCCGAGGCCATAAGGCAGATAGTACATTTTTGATGCAGCACCAGCGAGCAGGAAGAACATGGCACGCAGACCCAGAATCGCCATCAGGTTCGCTGTTAAAACAATAAAGGGATCGGTGGTGACAGCGAAAATGGCTGGGATCGAGTCTACCGCAAAGATCACATCAGAAGCTTCCACCAGAATCAGCACCAGAAATAATGGCGTTGCCCACAGGACACCGTTCTGATGCACAAAAAATTTATTGCCACGCATTTGCGGCGTAATCCGGATATGTTTGCGTAGCCATTTCAGAACTGCCATATCTTCAATATCGGTATGCTCTTCTCCTTGGCCGCGCAGGAATTTAAAACCGGTATAAACCAGAAAAGCACCGAAGATATACAGAATCCAGGAGAATTCCTGTACAAACCAGGCACCAATAAAAATAAAGATTGTTCTGAGCACAATTGCACCCAGTACACCATATAACAGCAATTTACGTTGTAGCGCTGGTGGAATGGCAAAGGCGGCAAAGATCATCAGCCAGACAAAGACATTATCAATTGCCAAGGATTTTTCCAGCAGATAACCGGCAAAGTATTCCATGACCTTGGTATTGGCAATTGCCGCACCTGCAGTCTGCTCCAGATACAGCCATAATCCACCACCAAATAAAGTCGCGACACTGACCCAGGCGATACTCCAGTAGGCAGCGGTACGGACTTTTACTTCCTGACCATGCTGATGTTTAAAGCCGACAAAATCGATCACCAGCATGACGGCGACAATTGCGAAAAAGACAAGATACAGCCAGAGCGTACCAATTGTTTCCATGTGAATTCTCCACATCGGACGACTGGCCATAAAAAAACCTTGACCAGCTGCCAGATGAAAAACATCTATAACAACATGATCAAGGTCTTGCCTACATCTTTGTGCTCTACTGGAGGAGATCCAGTGGCATTTCAAGATGCTCAGATACCGACTTTTTGCAAAGTGTAATGACGATATTCTGACACGTTTAAAAACTGAAATTTCATTTTTAAACGTTTGGAGGAGGCTACTCCCCTTGTTCAAACTCAATTCTGTTTGAGCAATTGCTCAATATCAAATGAGCATGACAGATTTTGTGCATAATCACAAATTATTTTACAAAAAGCAGCGTTTAATCAGCGGCTTTGGGCAAAAAGTCTAGGCGCTGAACCAAATAAAGACTAAGCAGAAATCCAAGGATCGCCAGCCCGGCTCCGGCCCAGCCAATGCTCGATAGTCCAATCTGAAGCGTGACTATACTGCCAAGCAAAGCTCCTCCGCCAATACCGACATTATACAGGCCTGAATAAATGGCCATGGCAACATCTGTAGCATCTGCAGCCAGATTCAGGGTTTTAGATTGTAGGGCCAGGCTGAAACCAATGATGCTCAAACCCCACAGCAGAGATAAGCCAGAGAGGCCTGTGACTGTGCTCGACAGTGGTAATAACAGCAGCATGGAAATAACCAATCCAAAAGTAAAAGCAGGAATAGTCATTTTTGGGAACTGCGCAGCAAAACGGCCAAACAGATAGGAGCCTAGGAATCCTGCCCCGCCATAAACCAGAAGTAAAGTTGTGGTCTGGGCTGAATCAAAGTGGGCGATATTCAGGGAAAACGGTTCAATATAACTATAAGCAGTAAATTGCGCCGTAATCACCAGAATAGTGAGGGCAAAAACTAGCATCAGGCTGGGACGTTTGATCAGGCTTTTTAAGCTGCTGAGGGAGCCTGAATTGACACTTGGAAGCAATGGCAAGGTTTTGGCCAGAATCAGGCAAATGATCAATGCGAGACACGCAATCAGGGCAAAACTATTACGCCAGCCATACGCCTCACCAATCATCCGGCCAAATGGAATACCGAGCACCATCGCCATCGCTGTTCCTGTGGCCAATAAACCAAGTGCCTGAAACTCTTTACCTTTCGGTGCAACCCGAACCGCGAGTGAAGCGGTAATCGACCAGAACAAGGCATGTGCGATGGCAATCCCTATCCGACTGATCACCAGCGTGCTAAAACTCCAGGCAAAATAGGACAGCACATGACTTAAAATAAAGACCGCAAAGACCAGCATCAGTAGAAAACGCCGTTCTATGGCTTTAGTGAGCAGCATGATCGGAAGAGATAGTAGGGCCACGATCCAAGCATAAATGGTCAGCATGATGCCGGCCTGAGTGGCGGACATGGCAAAGCTTTGCCCGATTCCACTCAGTAATGCCACAGGAATAAATTCAGTAGTGTTAAAAATAAAAGCCGCGCAGGCTAAAGCGATGACACCAATCCATTGCTTGGTGACGGAAGAAGCGGAAGATGAGTCAGACATACGAAGTTGCATGCAAAAAGATGCTGCATTCTAATCCTGTCTTTCTGAATTAGGGAGTAGTTAAAATTAAATTTTTGGGGTGACATGCGATGACTCAAACTGCATCACCCTCAATCAGGCAAAATAGAGAAATAAAAAGTTATCAATATTTGAAAAAATTCACAGGAAATGATGAAAGAAAATAAAAAATTTAATCTAATATTAAAAACTTAACAATAATTCATATTATTTCTTGAGGAAGATGTTTTAAATTAAATAAACCAATAATTTTATCAAGGGATCAGCCTTCAGTATGGACATTCAACATCAAGATTCAAAACGCGGCGGTGTATTTTTTATGGAGGAAGATGGTCGACGTCTTGCTGAAATTACATATCAGTGGCAAGAAGCATCGACCATCGTGGCTGATCATACCTGGGTAGATAATTCCTTACGTGGTCAAGGCGTAGCACGCAAAATGCTGGATGTGCTGGTCGACTTTGCCCGCAAGAATAGCTTAAAAATTATTCCCCAGTGTTCCTATGCAGATGTCATGTTTAAACGTGATCGCAGCCTACAGGATGTTGCAGCTGCTATTTAGCAATTGAATTAAACTTATCCAAGATAGAGATATGTTGTAATTTGCCCTTAAGTGCAGGTACAGAAATATGCTGCAGCAGGTTATATACGCCATAACCTGCCATCAGGCCTATGCTGTTCCATAACACTTCTTCATATTTGCCTAACAGCGTAAGTATTCCCATCATCAGGCTTACGCTGATATAAAAAAACATACGACGGCGAACAAACTGTAAAAGCGTCCAGCCTATAAAAACTGAACTGAGCAGAATGTTGGTTTCGGTCGTCAAGGCCAGTTCATTCAGCATAATCAAAAGCATAAAACATATACACAACAACGCTACAGTGAAAATCAGATCTTTTAACATCAGGTTTCACTCCTTCATTATTATTGCTATATATCTGAAATCATTGATTTCCTCTCAGGAGGTAATTGTTAGAATTTTTCTTTGGAAAAGCAAACCTAAAACAATGTAAGCAAAAACGGATATTTGCTTAAAAAATGATCGACTTAAATTAAAATAATTGATTAAATTATGCTTTTAATTCTTTCTTCAGTGAGATGACCTTATGCTACAGCTTTGCTACGCCAGTGAGCGGATAGAATCTGAACAAGAGTTATTACAGGATCTTAGCGATATATTATCTGTAGCGAGAAAATTTAATAAAGCTCATCAGATTAACGGGGTTTTATATTATTCCCACGGCAAGTTTTTTCAATGTCTGGAAGGTGAAGCGGACGTGGTAGAAAATCTGTTTCAGAGTATTTGCCGTGATCCACGCCATCATCAGGTGCTTCGCTTTCAGGATGCAACAGTAGAACGTCCACATTTCTCGGAATGGTCGATGAAATATGTTCATAAACATAGTGAAATTTCTTCTTTGTTTTCACGTTTTGGTTTAGGCCAGTTTGAACCTCATGCATTGCAACAGGAACAGTTGAGTGGATTCCTGGAGCTGCTCTATCGTCTGGATGAAAATCAGGCCAATCTTGCTTCTCCTCAAGGTTATAAACAGCGTGGTTATATTCCCTATTTTTAATTGACGCTAAAAAATAAAAAAGTCCGCTATGCGGACTTTTTTTTGTTGTCGATAATGATTTAAGTCATTTCAATCATGACCTTTTTGGCAAATTCTAGCTGGTTGTCATCTACATCGACCATGATGATATTGGCTGGAGAATAAAACTGGGCAGTGAGCAAGGCACTCATGCCAATCGGGCCGGCACCGACAATCGCCACATTGTCCCCCGGTTTGACCTGACCATATTGCACACCAATTTCATGGGAGGTCGGCAAAATATCGGAAAGAAAGACCGCAACATCTTCATTCAAACCTTCTGGTAAATGATAGAGAGAAGTATCGGCAAATGGGGTTCGCACATATTCGGCATGAGTGCCGTCAATCATATAACCCATAATCCAGCCACCCTCGTTTCTACAATGGGCATACAGCTGTTTCTGGCAGTTTTCACAGGTGCCGCAGCGGCTGACACAGGAAATAATCACCTGATCGCCCTTTTTAAAGTTTTGAACTGCGGAAGCGACTTCTTCCACAATACCAATACCTTCATGACCGAGAATCCGGCCATTAAAGCTGCCGGTTTTTTCTTTTGCAACCTCCTCAATTTCGGGGTTTTTACCTTTCTATATCCCGAGGTCAGTACCACAAATGGTGACTTTGCTAAGTTTGATAATGGCATCAGTAGGTTGCAGAATGTGGGGAATGCGACGTTCTTCAAAGCGGATATTATTGGCGCCGTAATAAACCATGGCTTTCATTGTTGTCATGACAGATCTCATAAGGAAATGAGGGTCTGAACAAGAGAGATAAAGCTATTTTTTGCTGCCTTTACTTACAGCTTGGAAAATCATCAGGAGGGTGAAGGATAAAATAGGATCGAAATACTGTTGTTCTTATTGATTGTGGCTAGGGCACTCAAAGACTGCAATGAGTCTTATATCCAGATTGCAACAAAAGATAATGAAAAGAAAAAAGATAAATTTTAGCTGTTTTAACAGTGAAATAAGAAAGTTGATTCGAACTTGAATGAAGTTTAATTTTCTTAAAAAAAGATAGAAAACGAATTTAATTTTTAAAATAAAAAAGCCCGAAATTACGGGCTTTTTCATATAAATTTTAAGATTTTAAAGCACTAATCAGTTTCTGATGTAGGCCGCCAAAACCGCCATTGGACATGATTACCACGGCATCGCCCTCACCTGCTTCAGCCACCACGGTCTGGATAATCTCATCCAGAGTACGTGCGACTACAGCTTTATTTGGCGCAGCATTAATTACCGGTTGCAGATCCCAATCCAGACCTTCCGGTTGATACCAGATCACCTCATCGGCCAGACGCGCGGAATGTGCCAAACCATCTTTATGGCTGCCCATACGCATGGTATTGGAACGTGGTTCAATAATCGCCCACAGCTTACGTTCACCGAGACGCTTGCGTGCGCCATCAAGGGTGGTATCAATCGCGGTTGGGTGATGGGCAAAGTCATCATAGACTTCAATGCCGCGTACAGTGTCCAGCAGTTCCATACGGCGCTTAACACCGCCAAAGTTTGAGAGTGCTTCACAAGCCGTTTCAATAGAGACACCGACATGTTCAGCAGCAGCAATCGTGGCTAGTGCATTGGCTACACTATGCTGACCCGTCATATTCCATTTCACTTCGCCTTTCACGATACCGTGTTGCAATACCTTGAAGTGAGAACCATCTTCTGAAAGCTGTTCAGCATAAAGCTCAGATTTCTCATTGGTGTCTAATGAAGTGCGAATAACAGGTGTCCAGCAGCCTTGCTCTAACACTTCATCAATATTTGTTTCAGTAATTGGCGCAATAATGCGGCCTTCACTTGGAATGGTACGCACTAAATGGTGGAACTGTTTCTGGATTGCTGCCAGATCATCAAAGATATCAGCATGGTCAAATTCCAGATTGTTCAGAATCGCAGTTTTAGGATGGTAATGCACGAACTTGGAACGCTTGTCGAAGAAAGCAGAATCGTATTCATCGGCTTCAACACAGAAGTATTTACCGCCACCTAAGCGCGCACTTTCAGAAAAGCCAAGCGGGACACCGCCAATCAGGAAGCCAGGTTCTAAACCGGCCTGATCCAGTACCCATGCCAGCATGGTGGTGGTTGTGGTTTTACCATGGGTACCGGCCACACCTAAAACGTGTTTACCTTGTAGCACATGATCTGCCAGGAACTGCGGACCTGAAATATAAGGCAGACCTTCATTCAGCATATATTCCACGGCATCAATACCACGTTTCATGGCATTGCCGACAATCACCAGATCCGGATGCGGCTGTAAATGGCTATGGTCATAGCCCTGCATCAAAGTAATGCCTGCATTTTCCAACTGGGTCGACATCGGTGGATAAACGTTTTGATCCGATCCTGTCACCTTATGGCCTAGATCACGTGCCAGTAATGCCAGTGAACCCATAAAGGTGCCACAAATACCCAAAATATGCAGATGCATCTACTTCACTCCATTTTGCCTGACACATCACTTTGTACTGGTGCTGTTGCCATGATTTATTCGATTTGCAAGCAACGATAGCAAGGCTTTGACCGAAAAGATAGTCAAAGTTCAAGCATTCCTGCGGGATTTTTTAAATCCTGTTTCACAGACAAATTCAGGGAAATTTTCAAGCTTCCGGAATATCTTTTGGCAAAATAAATCGTAAAATAAGCCCGAACTTTTTGCAGAGTGCATGCAGATGCTACCGGCTCTCTTTCTTCTGGTGATTGCCAACTGTTTTATGACCCTGGCCTGGTATGGACATCTCAAATTCCTGCCGCATGATGCACCGCTGTGGCAGGCGATTTTATTTAGCTGGGCCATTGCCCTGTTTGAATATAGCCTGATGATTCCAGCAACCAAATTATTAGCCCAACAGGGACTGGCGGTAGGTCAAATGAAAATTACCCAGGAAGTCGTCACTCTACTGGTCTTTGTTCCCTTTATGATTTTCTTGTTCAAACAGCCGTTTAAACTGGATTATTTATGGGCAGCACTATGTCTCTGTGGCTGTGTCTATTTTGTATTCCGCAGTTCCTGAAATCATCTACTAGCCACTACTTCCCTATTTTTATTCCAGTTTTTAAGAATCCGCTAAAAAAATAAGAAAAATCGAGCCTTGCTTTGACTGTTAAATTTTATGAAGCTGAAAAATCAGTCTATAATATGCCTTCCTATTCAAGCTTGGCTCTCTCGTCGAGATTTATCTTTCTTACTTTAATCTCTGGAAAATTTGCAATGAATGCGGCTGCTGCACAAGATACTCCTCTCGTAGGTATTATCATGGGTTCTCAATCGGATTGGGCAACTCTCGAACACACTGCCAATATGCTCAAGCAGCTTGGTGTCCCATTTGAAGCCGAAGTCGTTTCCGCACACCGTACCCCGGACCGTCTGTTTGAATATGCTGAACAAGCGCGTGATCGTGGTATTCAGGTGATTATTGCCGGTGCGGGTGGTGCAGCGCATTTACCAGGTATGTGTGCAGCCAAAACTGATCTGCCAGTACTGGGTGTACCCGTCAAATCTTCGATCTTAAATGGTGTCGATTCATTGCTTTCTATCGTGCAAATGCCAGCGGGTATCGCCGTAGGAACATTGGCGATCGGTCCTGCCGGTGCAACCAATGCAGCTATTATGGCAGCACAGATTTTAGGTTTAACCCGTCCAGAGATCGCAAAAAATGTCGCAGATTTCCGCGCGGCACAAACCGAGAAAGTCGCAAGTAACAATATTCCAGGTCAAATGTAAGTCCAAGCTTAATACGGGATCAAACACAATGGATAAAACCATCGGTATTTTTGGTGGCGGCCAGTTAGGTCGGATGATGGCACAAGCCGCACTACCTCTAAATATTCAATGTACGTTCTTTGAAGCCAATACGGACTGCCCTTCTGCGGCTTTAGGTCCGGTTTTCTCCACCAAAGCTGTAAATGGCTTGCAGGACTTTATCAATAGCGCAGATGTCTTTAGCCTGGAGTTTGAAAATACACCATTGGCTGATATCGATGTTTTAACGCAAAACAAAGATTTGCATCCACCACGTCAGGCTTTAGCCATCGCACAGCATCGTCTGTCTGAAAAAGCCCTATTTGATGAACTGGAAATTCCGGTTGCACCGTATAAAGCGGTAACTTCACTGGAAAGCTTGCAGACGGCCGTGGCTGAGCTTGGCTTACCGATCGTGCTAAAAACCTCTCGTGGTGGTTACGATGGTAAAGGTCAGTTTGTTTTACGTTCAGCTGATCAAATTGATCAGGCTTGGGCGGAACTCGGCCCTGCTGGTGAACTGATCGCAGAAAGTTTTGTGACTTTCTCGCGTGAAGTATCGATCATTGCGGTACGTGGTCAAAATGGTGATGTGAAAACCTGGCCATTGGCTGAAAATCATCACCACAACGGCATCCTGTCGCACTCGATTGTTCCGGCACCCAATAGTGCGGATCTGCAGCCAGTCGCGCAGGATTACATCACTCGCCTGCTGAATCACTTGGATTATGTGGGTGTATTGACTCTTGAGCTGTTTGTGACAGACAAAGGCCTGTATGCAAACGAGATGGCACCACGTGTGCATAACTCAGGTCACTGGTCGATTGAAGGCGCTGTTTGCTCGCAGTTTGAAAACCATGTTCGTGCGGTCGCAGGTCTGCCACTGGGCTCAACTGAAGTGGTGCGTCCAACCGTGATGGTAAACATTATCGGTCAGCATCCCAAATCTGAAGATGTCCTGACTTTAGAAGGCGCACACCTGCATCTGTACAATAAAACAGAACGTGAAGGTCGCAAGATTGGTCACATCACTTTGATGCCCACAGACAGCGCTCAGCTGACCACTTTATGCCGTCAACTGGCGAAGATTTTACCGAATCCATTGGCATTGAGCGAAGATATGACCATCTAAGCTTTAAGCTGCTGATAAAAAAAGCGATCACTTCGGTGATCGCTTTTTTATTTGTCCAGATTCAGGCATGATTGCGCCTCTTTAAAAATCCCCTGCCATTGGTCGGATCATTTTTAAAATCAATTGCTTATAAACTGATCAATTGAGTATAAATATAATAATTTAATTCGCTGCTATTTTGGGCTGAATTCTGGGTTATTCACTTGTGGATAAACTTAATATTGAGTTTGAATTTAAAACTGGAAATAGATTTTGAATTTAAATTCATAAAAATAAATTCAAATTTAAAAATGAACTTTGAATTTAAACTTCGCTGCTTAAATTTAAATTCAAAAATATGAATTCAAATTTAAAAGCTGATCAATGAATTCAAAGTTCTGAATTTAAATATAGTTACTTCTAATAAAAATGAATTTAAAATAGAAATACTATATACCAGAAGCCTTTGGCTGATTGAGCAGTCCTAATCTAAAGACAAGTTATCCATAATAAATTTTTAAATTCAAAAGTAATTTCCTGAGTTTTGAATTTAAATTTAAAAAATGAGCCTGATTTGAATTTAAAATGGACTTGTGGATAAGTTTTTAAATTTAAAAGCTACAAAATGAATTCAAAAGTGTAGGAATTATGAATTTAAATTTACGCATTGGCGCTTTAATTTTCGTCATGAGCTGCTAAGGTAGAAACATAATTCAAAATCTAGATATTTAAGGGTCTTATGCAACGGCTTGCACTTTTTGTTGGTTCTTTGGTTTTAGCTGCTACACAGGCACAGGCAGAACTGATTATTAATGGTCAGCGTGTGACATCAACGGATATATCCTCTGTTCCGAGCAGCCCCGTCAATTATGCGTCCCAAAATAATTTTCAGAATTGTCTTGCCAATTTGCGCAGTCAGGCGATTGCACAAGGCGTAAGTGGTTCAACCTACGATCGTTATACGCAAAATTTAACACCCGATTATTCTGTGATTGAAAAGCTGAATTATCAGCCTGAGTTTTCGACTCCGATCTGGGATTATCTGTCCGGACTGGTGGATGAAGAGCGTGTGCAGCTGGGTCGACAGAAACTGCAGCAACATCGTGAGGTATTAAACCGGATTAGCGCAGCCTATGGAGTGCCGGCAGAAACTATCGTAGCTGTATGGGGCGTAGAAAGTAATTTTGGAGATATTTCCGGGAAATATCCTTTATTACAGTCTTTGGGTACTTTGAGTTGTGAAGGTCGTCGTCAAAGTTATTTCCGTGGTGAATTTTTTACCACCATGAAATTGCTGCAACGGGGTGATGTCTATGAAAACCAATTAAAAGGTTCGTGGGCAGGGGCTTTTGGTCATACCCAGTTTATGCCATCGACCTATGATGAGCTGGCGGTTGATTTTGATGGTGACGGTCGTCGTGATTTAATCGGCAGTATTCCTGATGCACTGGCTTCTACAGCCAATTTCCTGAAAAAACGTGGCTGGCAGACTGGCCAACCCTGGGGCTTTGAAGTAAAAATTCCACAAGGCATGTCTGTTGCAGGCGAAAGCCGACGCAATAAAAAATCACTGAGTAGCTGGATGAACCGTGGTGTGGTGCGTGCTGACGGTACTCCGCTATTGCAGGGCAATTTATCAGAATCTTCTCAGGCTGGCTTGCTGGCACCTGCAGGTGAAAATGGCCCGGTATTTTTAGTCTTTAAAAACTTCGATGCTATTTACAGCTATAACGCAGCAGAAAGTTATGCCTTAGCGATTGCACATTTATCTGACCGCTTACAAGGTAAGGGAAGCATCCAGGCAGCTTGGCCAACCGATGATCCGGGTACGTCACGTGCGGAACGTCGCGAGATCCAGCAATTCCTGTTAAATCGTGGCTATGATATTGGTGAGGTAGATGGTCTGATTGGAGATAAAACCCGTCAGGCGATTCGTCAGGAACAGAACCGTCTGGGTTTAAGCCCGACCGGTCGCGCAGGACAGCAAATCCTGCGTGCATTTAGAAATGAAAATGCCAAATTCATGATGCGTTAGGAAGAATTTAGATATGATCTAAATATGATTCTTCATCATAAAAAAGGTCTGTAAATATGCAGACCTTTTTTACAACTATATATAGTGAGCTTAAAGCTGCTCTTATACAGAGGTAATTGTACCCAGAACACGATAACCTGATGCGCCTGTCACAGCCGGCAGATTGCCGCTGAGTTGATTCATAAAACGCATCGCCAGCCAGGCAAAAGCCGTGCCTTCTACCCAAGTCGGATTTAAGCCAAGATCGGCTGTGGTTTGTACGCTCCAATGATGTTTACGCAAACGCCAGCGTAACTGTTCCAATAAATGTGAATTATAGGCACCACCACCACAAACATAAACTTCACCGGTATCCAGACCGGAACGGTAAATGGCTTTTTTAATCGCACGGGTCGTGAGCTTCATTAAAGTAGCTTGCACATTCTCTGGTGTATCTTCAAGTTCATCATATTGAAGGTCATTGCGCCAGTCGGCAATCTGTTCATCCAGCCATTCCAGATTGAAGTCTTCGCGGCCAGTACTTTTGGGTGGCTCTTTTGAGAAGAACTCATGTTCCTGTAAACGGTCCAGCAGGCTACGGATTGGCGTGCCATAAGCCGCCCAGTTACCATTTTCATCAAAAGGCTGGCCGGTATAACGCTGACACCAGGCATCCATCAGAATATTGGCAGGGCCGGTATCAAAGCCATACACCTGATCCGGTTGACCTGCCGGCAGAATACTCACATTGGCAATGCCGCCCAGATTCAGAATCACGCGGTGAATGCTGTCATGCTGGAAAATATCTTGGTGAAAAGCCGGAACTAAAGGCGCGCCTTGACCGCCAGCAGCCAGATCGCGACGACGGAAATCGGAAATGACCGGAATCTGGGTGATTTCCGTAATAATATTTGGATCACCAATTTGCAGGGTAAAACCATGTTCAGGACGATGCCGGATGGTCTGACCATGCGAGCCAATTGCCTTGATTTGAGATCGATCTAAATTATTTTCTTTAATCAGCGTATTGATGCCATGACCAATCATTTGTGCCAGTGCGACATCAGCTTTGCCCATGCGGTCGATTTCATTGTCATCTGGCAAAGTCAGTGCCATCAGTTCATCACGAAGATCGGGATCAAAAGGCAAGGTGAGGGTGGCATGAAGCTGAAGTGGATCAAAAGAAGCAGCAACAATATCGACACCATCCATGCTTGTGCCGGTCATTACCCCAATATAGATCGCTGTCATGATTATTCTTAAGCCTGCAATGTGCTGAAAAAGTGTTAGTATATCGCACAAATTGAATAACTGATGTATTTGGATTTTGTGATGTCAAATTTCCTGCCGGCTGAAGAACAACTTGCCCTCATCCAACGAGGCACCCACGAAATTATTTCCGAAGAAGACCTTCTGAAGAAATTAAAGCAGAATCGTCCTTTAAAAATTAAAGCGGGTTTTGACCCAACTGCACCGGATCTGCACCTAGGTCATACAGTTTTAATCAATAAATTAAAAGTATTCCAGGACTTGGGTCATGAAGTGTACTTCCTGATTGGTGACTACACTGCGATGATCGGTGACCCGACTGGTAAGAGTGCAACCCGCCCGCCATTGTCACGCGAGCAGGTACTAGAAAACGCAAAAACCTACCAGGAACAAGTATTTAAAATTCTTGATCCAAACAAAACCAAAGTCGTGTTTAACTCGGAATGGTTTGCACAAAAAACTGCAGCTGATTTGATTCAATTGGCATCACAACAAACAGTTGCACGTATGTTAGAGCGTGATGACTTCACCAAGCGTTATAACAACCAGCAACCGATTGCGATTCACGAATTCTTATATCCACTGGTTCAAGGTTATGACTCAATTGCTTTAGAAGCTGACGTGGAGTTAGGGGGTACAGACCAGACCTTTAACCTGTTGATGGGCCGTACCCTGCAAGGCCGTTATAACCAGGAAGCGCAGGTATGTATCACTGTGCCAATTCTTGAAGGTCTGGATGGCGTGAACAAGATGTCTAAATCTTTAGGCAACTATATTGGTGTATTTGATGCACCGGGCGCGATGTATCAGAAAGTCCTCTCTATGCCGGATTCATTGATTGAGCGTTATTTCGATCTGCTTAGCTTCAAATCTATAGAAGAAATTCAAGGCTTGCTGAAAGAAATCGAAGAAGGCCGTAACCCGCAGGAAGTGAAACGTATTTTGGCGCTGGAACTGGTAGAACGTTTCCATGATGCTGAAGCCGCTGCACATGCGCATAAAGGTGCAGGTAATATCATTACTGAAGGTGAACTGCCAGAAGGTACGCCAGAAGTGACCATTTCACGTGGTGAATTTGGTGGTGAGATATTCATTACTTCAATTTTACGTGAAGCTGGCTTAACCAAAAATGCTGCTCAAGCTAAAGATGCCTTAGGCCGCGGCACTGTAAAAGTGGACTGGAAACCGGTTGATGCGTCTTTTTCTGTGAAAGAGAACGTAACTTTAATTATTCAGGCCAGCAAAAAAGCAATTGCAAAAGTGACCTTCGTTGACTAAGGCTGGTTCTAAGTTATTGAAATAAAAGCAGGCTTCGGCCTGCTTTTATTTTTTAAGTTGTATATGAATTATATAAATATAGAAATTCAAAAAAAACCTTATAAAAACAACATTTAAATTTTGCCATTTGGCTTGCATTTCTGGTTTTTTGTGTATAAGATTTATTCGTCTAGAGATTCCGTGAAAAGCATATCTAGAGGGTAATGATCAATAACAGACAACTCCATAATTGATCAGGTCTCTAAGTAAAGAGACAAGTTAATATAATGTGAATAACTATAATAATGACATAATGGATCGGGTAAAGATTCAATTCTAAGGAAGAGATTTTGGGAGAGATCTCTTCCTTTTTTATTGGTGTTGTCTGGCTATATGTTCAATCTTCAATATATTCAAAACAAAGATGGATGAATCAGCTGGAATTCAGGTTAAATCCATGGTGAGATGCATGAATCATTTTTGAATCTCAATCTATCTATAAAAAGAAAGGTAAATAAGGTGTATCAATACCAGACTGAACAGATGTTTGATGAAGACATTGATTTCATTTTGCGTTTTCTCTTCGAATATGAATCTGAGGAGCAGAAACAAAAAATCTTTTGATCAGGCACAGACCTTATTTCAGCAATTAGATCATGCCTCCCACTATTTACTCTTTTCATTAGTCAAAGAACGTCTGCCACGTCGGGCCAAATTATTGTTTGCTGCTGAAGATTACAATGGCAAGAAAGAAGTGATTGAGGAAGTGATGCAGCATTGGGTAAAAGATAGATACTCAAATGTGGCTTAACCGATTTTAAACTTCTGGCTTATTCTTCTGCACTTAAGTAAGCTTTCTGGATGATCTGAAATCTAGAAAGATCATATCCTCATTTTTGCTTCTTAAAAGCGGGTGTTAAGAAAAAATCTGTATTCAGCAAGGATTTTGATCTTAAAAAAAGCTCCATATCTATAAGTCGGATAGAAAACAGCAAAATGTGTAAGCTGATATAAGAAAGTTTCGGAAAATTCTGGATACAGCCCTTAAATTGTACGGTCTTATTTAAAAATCAGGTGGTGTTTTAAAAAGTATGCTGACATTAAATGAAGCCATTATTGGTGTAAAAGAAAGTTAAGTCGAAGGCTTTAAAATGGTTTTCAAGCTTTTTGGAGAAATTACAACTTCTTCTAAAACCACGCCTTATTCGATGCCTTATTTTGCAATTATTACCTTCAATTCCTACAGT